>CAKUME010000001.1 GCA_934667575.1 uncultured Eubacteriales bacterium
CATATAGCCCGCGCGCAGCGGCTGCGACAGCGCATCCTTGATGCTCGCGATGATCACATGCGACAGGTTCACGTTTTGGCGAATGGCCTCGAATTTGTGGTAGAACTGGTCGAGCGTGATCGCGAACAGGCTGTCGGATTCCTTGATATAAAACTCAATTTCGCGTTCGCTCGAAAGCGGATGCACCATGTTCGCAATGGCGCCCACCAGGTTCACCGCGTAGAACATGATGACCGTTTGCGGGCAGTTGGGCATGCAGATGGTCACTTTGTCGTTTTCGCGCACGCCAATCGCCTTGAGCGACCGCGCGCACAGCTCCACATCCTGCGCAAATTGCTTATAGGTGGTCTGGCGGCCCATAAAGTCGTAGGCAATAAAATTGGCGTATTTTTCCGCGATCTCCGACACGCGGTCCCACATGGTTCCTTTGGGATAGTCCAGCGTGGGCGGCACGTCGCCGTAGTTGTTCAGCCAGGGTGCATTCGGTTTGCTCATCGCTTTTTCCTTCCTTTACATCAAAAAAATCACATACCGGGTTCGCCGCGCCGGCCGCAGCGGCGTGCCGGGGCGCGGACCCGTTCAACGGATCCCGGTTTTCAAACCGACACCGGCTCCTGCGCCATGTCCACTTCTTCCGCGGCGGGGCGGTCGAGCAGGTCGGGGTGGGCAAGCAGATACTTCAGCAGGCGGATGCTCTTGGAGTAGTAGTAGCCGTCGGCAATGCGCTCGTCGATCGTCAGCCCCAGCGGCACCACGTCGTGCTCCTCCGGCGTGCCGGGTTGCACCGTGCGCTTGCGGCCGATGATCACAAAAAAGCTGTTGGTGCCCCAGTTGGTGAGGTGATGGTATTGCGCCTGCATGCCGATGCTGCCCAAATTGGAGATGAACACGCTGGTGTAGTAGGGGTCGATATCCATGAGCGCCTTGGGGTACCAGCCGTGGTAGTCCAGCCAGCGCAGCGTGCGCATCACAAACCGCAGGAGCGGCCGCGGCATTTTGAGAAAGATGCCCATCTGCGCGGTGGTGCTGTCGGTTTTGACCTCGGTGCGCACCGACTTGACCACCTTGCGCACCTCGCGGTAAATTTGCTCGATCGGCGCGTCGCCGTTGCGATCCAGCTTAATAATGGCCAGCGCCTCGTCGCCGCCGTCGGCAAATTCCTTTTTTACCACGAACGACAGGCTCACGTCGCGCCGCTCGTAGTAGCGGTCGCCCGCGTAGAACCGGTTCATTTTGGGGCGCAGCGCCACCGTTTTGGCAATGGCCGCCGCGATCACATGGAAAAATGTGTACTTAAAATCGGGATCGTCGGCATTTTTGCGCGCCACATATTCTTCCACCGCCGCGAGGTCGATTTCTTCGCTCATCATCGCTTCGTTGTCCGTGCGTTTCGGCATAATATAGGGCAAAAAGGTGTGCATAATGTCGGCATCGCGCACCCACACGCCGTCCCGCCGGTCGCCGCGGCGAATTTTTTCTTTCATGGTCTTCCCTGCTTTCCTCAAATGCATCTCTCTTTCCTGCGGGCCACGCCCGCACACAATCTATAGTATATCGGTTTTTTCGGCGTTTGTCAATCTTTCTGTCGTTTTCACGCACCCCCACCGCAAAAAAGCCGAACGAACGCCAAAAATCGCGCGGCGCGGCAAAAAATAGGCGCAAAAAAAGGAATGCGCCGCCGCACATTCCTTTTCTTTCCGTTCGGTTTTCCGCCGTGTAACCGCCAAGCGGCCGAACCCGTTTGCTCACACCGACTTCATGCCGGCTACGGCCCAGTCTTTGGCAAAGCGTTCGAGTCCGTTGTCCGTCAGCGGATGCTTGAGCATCTGCATCAGCACCTTGTAGGGGATGGTGGCAATGTCGGCGCCCGCCTTGGCCGCCTCCACCGCATGCAGCGGCCCGCGCACGCTTGCCGCGATGATCTGCGTGGAAATGCCGTGCATCCGAAAAATTTCGGCAATTTCAGCCACAAGCGCCGCGCCGTTTTCGCCAATGTCGTCCAGCCGCCCCATGAACGGGCTCACATAGGTCGCGCCCGCGCGCGCCGCCAGCAGCGCCTGCGCCGCCGAAAACACCAGCGTAACGTTTGTGTGAAAACCCTCCGCCGACAAAATTTTCACCGCGCGCAGGCCCTCGCCCGTCATCGGAATTTTGATCGTGAGCCGATCGTCGGGGAGCTGCGCGCGCAGCGCACGCGCCTCGCGCACCATGCCGGCGGCGTCGGTGCTCACCACCTCGGCGCTCACCGGCCCGTCCACGATCGTTAAAATTTCGCGCACGACCTCCACAAAGTCGCGCCCCTCGCGCGCCACCAGCGACGGGTTGGTCGTTACCCCGCTGACAAAGCCCATCTCGTTTGCCGCCCGAATCTCGTCCACGTTTGCCGTATCAATAAAAATCCGCATGCCCATCGTCTCCCTGTTGAAGTTTTCTGATTCTTATTATAGCAAATGCGCCGAAAATTACTTCGGCGCATTTTGGCGATTTATTGCGTAATTTTAGATTCCGGGCGAAAAATCCAAGTTTTAAAGCGCTGCGGCTCAGTGCGTGGCTTCTTCGTATTTGAGCGCGTGCTCGATCAGGCCGAGAAACAGCGGATGCGCCTTGTTCGGGCGGCTCTTGAATTCCGGATGGAACTGCACCGCCACAAAATATTCCAGCTCCGGCAGCTCCACCGTTTCCACAATGTGGCCGTCCGGCGAGGTGCCGCTGATGGTCAGCCCGTGCGCGACCAGCGTGTCGCGGTATTCGTTGTTGAATTCGTAACGGTGGCGGTGGCGCTCATAGATCAGCGGCGCGCCGTAGCAGCGCTCCATCTGCGTGCCCTGCTGAATGCGGCATGGATATGCGCCCAGGCGCATGGTGCCGCCCTTGTTCATCGTGTTGTTCTGATCCGGCATAAAGTCGATCACCTTGTAGCGCGCATTTTCGTTGAACTCCCCGGAGTTCGCATCCGTCATGCCGCACACATGGCGCGCAAATTCGATCACCGCGATCTGCATGCCCAGGCAAATGCCCAAATAGGGCACGTTGTGCTCGCGGGCGTAGCGCGCGGTGCTGATCATGCCCTCGATGCCGCGGTTACCAAAGCCGCCCGGTACGATCAGCCCGTCGCACGCGCCCAGCACTTCCGACGCGTTTTCGTCGTTGACGCTCTCGCTGTCAATCCACTCGATCTGTACGCGCGCGCCGTGCTCATAGCCCGCATGGCGCAGCGCCTCCGCCACCGAAAGATAAGCGTCGTGCAGCTGCACATATTTGCCCACCAGCCCGATCGTCACGGCGCGGGTGCGGCTGCGAATGCGGTCGAGCATCGCGTTCCAGTCGCTCATATCCGGCTCGCCGGTGTTCAGCCCCAGCTCGCGGCACACAATTTCCGAAAAATGGTTCTTTTCAAGCATGATCGGCGCTTCATACAGCACCGGAATGGTCATGTTTTCAATCACGCAGTCCGGCTTCACGTTGCAGAACAGCGCGATTTTGTGAAAGATATTTTCTTCGAGCGGCTCGTCGCAGCGCAGCACGATGATGTTCGGCGTGATGCCCATGCCCTGCAGCTCCTTCACGCTGTGCTGGGTCGGCTTGGTTTTGTGCTCGTCGGAGCCGCGCAGGAACGGCACCAGCGTAACATGAATATACAGCGAGTTCTCGCGGCCGACCTCCAGCCCCACCTGGCGGATCGCCTCGAGGAACGGCTGGCTCTCAATGTCGCCCGTGGTGCCGCCGATTTCGGTGATGACCACGTCGGCGTTCGTCTTTTTGCCCACGGAGTAGATGAACTGCTTGATCTCGTTTGTGATGTGCGGAATCACCTGCACCGTTTCGCCCAAATACTCGCCGCGGCGCTCCTTGTTCAGCACGTTCCAGTACACCTTGCCGGTGGTCAGATTGGAATATTTATTCAAATCCTCGTCGATAAACCGCTCGTAGTGGCCCAAGTCGAGGTCGGTTTCCGCACCGTCTTCGGTCACATACACCTCGCCGTGCTGATAGGGGCTCATCGTGCCCGGGTCCACGTTGATGTAGGGGTCGAGCTTCTGCGCGGCCACCTTGAGCCCGCGCGCCTTGAGCAGCCGCCCGAGCGACGCCGCCGTAATGCCCTTGCCCAGGCCCGAAACCACGCCGCCGGTAACAAAAATGTACTTGGTCATAACAATTGAACTCCTCTTCCTGCGTTTTCCGGGGGCGCGAACCCACGTTCGCCTTCCGGTATATTATTATGTATAAAGATATATTCCAATATCCATGCGGTGCCTTTGCCCAACATTCCGCCTGCGTGCCTCAGCTGCCGTAGATGCGAATCACGTTTTTGGCCACCTCGGTGCGCTTCACGCAGCGATCCATCGCGCTTTTTTCAAGGTAGCGGTGCGCTTCCGGCTCCGTCATCTGCAAATGCTGCATCAGCAGCAGCTTGGCGCGGTTCACCAGCCGAATTTCTTCCATTTTGGTTTGCAGATCGAGCGCCTTTTCCTCGTAGCTGCGCAGCCGCGCGCGCGTGGCAACCAGCAGCTTCACCGACTGAAACACCGCCTGCCGGCTGCACGGCCGCGCCATGGTGAGCACGCCGTATTCCTCCACCTTTTCCGACACCTGATCATACAGCTCCGCGCGCACAAACAGCAGCACGCCGCGCCCGTCGTGCGCCGCATCCAACGCCAGCGCCACGCCGCTGCCGTCGCGCAGCGGCGCGTTGATCAGCACCAGATCGGCGCTGCGATCCACCAAAAAGCGCTGCGCTTCGCCCACCGAGCCCACCGCGTTCACCGGCGAAAACAAACTGGGCGGCAGCAGCTCCGTGAGATACCGCGTGGCCTGCTCGGAGGATGAAACGATCAACACGCTGCTTGCCGCTTTGGGTGTATACACGATGCCGCACCTCCCCGTTGTTCATAAAATGAAAGGACTCACTCGGCCCAAAACTCCGGCATGGCCGCGCGCATGAACGCGCTGTTTTTCGCGATCGCACGCGCCTCGTCGAGCGTTTCGGGCAGGCGCTCCAGCCCGGCCGTGACCTCGGCGGGCGCGTCGAACAAATTGCAGTCCGTTTCGGGCGGCCGCGTCAGCCCGCGCGCAATGCCGTCCATGCCCGCGCGCAGAATCAGCAGGTGCGCAAGGTAGGGGTTGGCGCCGGGGTCGGGCGAGCGCAGCTCCATGCGCCGAAACTCGCCGTCCGCCGCGGGAATGCGCACCAGCTGCGACCGGTTTTCGTGCGACCAGCTCACAAAACGCGGTGCCTTGTGCTCGCCCAGCCGCCGGTAGGAATCCGCCGTGGGGTTCAGCACGGCCGTCATTTCACGCGCATGCATCAGCACCCCCGCCAAAAACGCGTTGGCGCTGCCGCCGTGCACCGAAAAATTGATGTGCATGCCGCTGCCGCTCTTGCCGGGCACCGGCTTGGGCGAAAAATCGGCGTGCAGGCCGCTGCGCCGCGCAATGGTGCGCACCACCGACTTAAACGTGACCGCGTTGTCCGCCGCCGTGAGCGCGTCGCTGTATCGGTAATCGATCTCGTTTTGGCCGGGGCCTTCCTCGTGGTGCGAGCTTTCGGGCTGAATGTTCATCTCGCGCAGCGCCATGCAGATTTCGCGGCGCACGTTTTCGCCGCGATCCTCGGGCGCAATGTCCATGTAGCCCGCTTCGTCAAACGGTTCCAGCGTGGGCGCACCGCGCTCGTCGGTGTTGAACAAATAAAATTCAAATTCCTCGCCAAACCGGCACGACACCCCGCGCTCCGCCGCGTCGGCGATCGCGCGCTTGAGCATCTGGCGGCAGTCGAACGCAAACGGCGCGCCGTCGGGCGTGCGAATGTCGCAGAACATGCGCGCCACGCGCCCGTGCGACGGCCGCCACGGCAAAATGGCCAGCGTGGCCGAATCCGGGTGCAAAAACAGATCCGACTTCACGCGCCGCCCGAATCCGCTGATCGCCGATCCGTCGAACGACACGCCATAGGTAAACGCGCGCGGCAGCTCTGCGGGCATGATCGAAATGTTTTTCTGCGTGCCGCTCGTGTCGCAGAACGCCAGCCGAATAAACTGAACGTCCTCCTCCTCCACGAAGGTGCGCACCTCATCCAGGGAATACATATCATTTCCTCCCATCGTGAAATTGTTACAATATATATTGGGGCGGTGCGGCAGGGAGCCCCCATAACCGGAAAAAGGCGTTCCGGTGATCAGAGGGAAAAAACTCCCCGCGAACACCAATGAACGCCTTTGCTCACTGATTCACATTTTGTAATTATACCGCGAAATCGCGCGTTTGTCAATTCCCGCGCCCAAAAAATCCGGACGGATTTTGCGGCGCCCGCGCTCAGTTGGGCTGCGCACGATACGGCAGCGCCAGGTCGCCGGTGGACACCGCCGTTTGCATCGTTTTGTCGCGCGCGCTGCGCACCGTGAACGAAACGCGCAGCAGCGCCGTGGTGTCCGCCGCCGTGCCGTCGCCCTCATAAACCGGGACAAATCTCATCCAAAAGCGGTCGCCCGAATCGTCCGTGCCGCGGTTCTCCGCCAAAAAGCCCGCGGTCAGCGCTTCGCCCGCCGCAAAGGTGCGCTCCGGCAGTCCGAAACCGCCGCTGCGCGTTGTTTTTTCCGTTTGGGGTGTCATCGCCGCCAGCGCCTCCGACCGCTGTGCGTCCGACCGCCGCTGCAGTGCCTGCGCATCCGCCGCCTGCAGCAGCCCCACCTTCAGCGAATCCGACCGCGCGCCGCTTTGCTGCACCGCAATGTCATGGTCCACCTGCGTCAAAACGGTATGCGCGCCCGCCGCCAGGCGAATGTCTACATCGCCGTAGCGGAACGGGGTCTGCCCGTGCAGCGTTTCGCCCGCATATTCGACCATTTCCGCCACCTGAAAACAAACGGTCCACGCGCCGGGGGACGAATTGACATTCGAATAGGAATACACCACATACGGCAGCGAATAGGCGCGCACGGGCTGACCGTCGAGCGTGCCCTCCGCCGTGTACACGACCGGGCCGGTCCACACCCGGGTGCGGAGGTCCGGCGTGTCCTGCGGCACGTTCAGCCGTTCGAGCAGCTCCGGCGTGACCGCCGTTTCGCCGGTTTGAAGCGGCACGCGGCTCAGCTTGTGCCCGGCCGCGCCGCCGCACCCGGGCAGCAAAATCAGGCCACACAGAACAAGGAATGCGCAGATCCAGCGTTTTTTCATGGGTTTGCTCCTCCGATCGTCCGTTTTTATATCGCCGCACCCGAATGTGCCTCCGCGCTGCGGCGCTGGGGGTTAGCGTTTTTCATTTTTATTGTACCAAAATCCGCGCAAATTTTCAATATACGGAATATCCAATCTTTCCGATTGCATGGTCATTTTGCACCGTTGTTTTGCCCATAATCCGGAAAACGTGCAGCAAAATGCGGCGGCTCCCGCGCGAATTGGGGGAGCTGCCGCATGGTTGGTCGGTTTGCGCCGCGCGCTTATTCCGCACCGCCCAGCCGACGGAACATATCCGTGGCGAGCGCGTCGCGGTGGATGTCGGTCACATAGCGAATCAACGGCCGATCCGGGTCGTAGCCGTAGTGATGGTCGTATTCGGGAATGGGCGCGGGGATCAGCCGGCTTTGCATAAACCGGTTTTCATCGTTCATCAGCCACGCCGCGGCCGTCATGTCCCAAATCACGCGCGTCCATGCGGTGCCCGCCGCATATCCTTTCACCTCGTCCACCGTGTGCGTGCACAGGTAGTCCGCCAGCGGATTTTTGCCGCGCAGCCAGTGCTCCAGCTCCACACCCGACACCGTGAAGTGATCCACCACGCCGCAGCAGGGCAGCTGCACCAGCGGCGCGCCGCAGCCAAACACCACCCGCGCCGCGGCCACGTCCTGCTGCATATTGAATTCCGCCGTGTTGGGCCAATGCGTGGCGTGGCCGCCCAGCCACACGATCACAATGTTTTCCGCCAGCGCGGGCTCCATCAGCAGCGCCGACGCCACATTGGTGATGGCGCCGATGGCCACCACATAAAGCGGGCGCGCGGGGCGGTATTCCGCTCCGAGCGCGACCAGCCGCCGGGCCGCCGGGGAATCCACCGGCGTGCGCTCGTCCGGCAGATAGCCGCGCGAGCCCTCAAACACCTCGGGCAGCAGGTCGCCGCGCCCCGCCAGCGTGAGCAGATTGCGAATTTCGGCCGCGCTTTTTACCATGCCGTCCTCCGGCGAGGTGGAATGCCCGTTCAAAAACGGCGCGGCGCAAATGGCGCGCAGCCGCACCTTTTCGCCGCAGTGCAGCAAATAGCTCAGCGCAAATTGGTCGTCGATCTCGTTGTAGGCGTCGGTGTCGAGCACCGCGTCCACCGGCCCCGTGGGCGGCAGCATGTTTTGCATCCGCTGTTCCTCTGTCATGATCGTTTCCTCCTGCTTTTCAAAAGTTTTGGCTTTTCCTGCAAAAAGTATCGCATTTTTCGCGAAAATGTGCTATGATAAATGCCACGGTTCTTTGTATCAATCGGTTTTTTATTGAAAGACAGGGAGGAATACGGCATGACGCTGCCCACGCTTTCCACCGCCTGGCAGACGACCCACCCCGCCGGCACGCACATTGCGCCCCACACGCACGACTGCTGGGAGCTGGTCTGCTACCGCACCGGCGACGGCGACACCCAAATCGACGGCCGCCGCGGCACGATCGCCCCGCACACCTTTGCGCTCAATCCGCCCCATGCCCGCCACGACGAAACGCACCGCGCGCCCTGCACGCTGATCTGCGTCACGTTTGCCGACGAAGCCTGCGCGCTCGCGCCGGGGGTGTGGCCCGACGACGCCGGCGAAGTGGCCGCGCTCGCGCAGCGCCTGCTCGTGGAATGCCGCGATCAGCGCCCCGGCTACCGCCGCATGACGCAGCTGCTGCTCGCCGCGCTCGAAATTGCGGCGTGCCGCGCCCAAACAACGCCCGGCCGCGTGCGGCGGCCGCGCAATCTGCGGTTTGCCGTGCGGTTTATCGACGAAAACTACGGCCGCCGGATCCGAATTTCGGACCTGGCGGCCGCCTATGGCTACGGGTACGACTATTTTCAGCACAGCTTTCGCGCCGCCGTGGGCTGTTCGCCGCAGCAATATTTGCAGCGCGTGCGGCTGGCCGCGGCCGCCGAGCGCCTGCGCCAAACCGCCGACTCCTGCACGCAGATCGCGCTGGACTGCGGTTTTTACGACAGCGCGCAGTTTTCGGCGCAGTTTCGCGCCGCCATGGGCTGCACGCCCACGGCCTATCGCGCCGCGCACCGTGCCGCGCCGCCGGTCAAATAAAAAACGCCGCGCGGCGGGCTTTTGCCTGCCGCACAGCGTCTGCGTTTTTTTACGTTTACACCGGTTTTTGGGGCTCCGCCGGGGGCTGCGGACGCGCCAGCGCATCCAGCAGTGCGGCTCCGTCGTCCGTCACGGTGAACAAATCGAAGCATTGCTCGCCCAAAAAGCCCTCGTCGGCCGCATGGCGCATGGCGGCAAGCAGCGGGTCGAAATACCCGCGCACATTGAACACCGCAATGGGCTTGTTGTGCCGCCCCAGCTGCCGCAGCGTGAGCACTTCAAAAAATTCCTCAAATGTGCCGATGCCGCCCGGCGCCATAATGAATGCGTCCGAGAGCTGCTCCATTTTTTCTTTGCGCTCGCGCATCGTTTCGGTGCGGATCAGCGTGGTGCAGCGCGCAAACAAAATGCCGTCCGACTCAAAAAAGCGCGGTGCAACGCCGCAAACGGTGCCGCCCGCCGAAACCGCCCCGCGCGCGGCTGCGCCCATCAGCCCGTGGCCGCCGCCGCCAAACACCAGCCCGTGGCCGCGCCGGGCAAGCTCCGCCCCCAGCGCTTCGGTTTCCGCAATGTATTCCGGCGCAATGTCATCACTGGACGCGCCGTAAACACAAATGTTCATCTGTGTCTCCCCTTTTATGTTGTTTTGTGATTCCGCTTTTTTCATGAGCATGGGTGTTCAACGGCCCGGGCGGTGCGCATCCGCACCGTTACCGGCGCAGCGCCGCCGAAAATTCCTCGCCCAAAATGCGAATGCCCTCCGTAATGCGCTCGTCGGTCATGGTGGAATAATTCAGCCGCAGGCCGCTGCACGGCGCGTCCATGTCCGTCATAAACGTGCTGCCCGGCACAAACACCACCTTGCGTGCTAGGCACGTCGGCGCGAGCTTGGCCGTGTCGATGCCGTGGCCCAAATCGCACCAGATAAACAGGCCGCCGTTCGGGCGCGTCCAATGTGCGTCCGCCGGGAAAAATTCGTCCATCGCCCGGAGCATGGTTCCGCATTTTTGGCGATAAAGCGCCCGCATGCGAACGATCAGCGCATCCAGATCGTAGCGCTTCATATATTCCGCTGCAAGCAGCTGCGTGAGCATCGGCGTGTGCACGTCCTCCACCTGCTTGGCGACCACGAGCTTTTGCACCAGCGTCCGGTTGGCGCACACAAAGCCCAGCCGCAGCCCCGGCGCCAGAATTTTGGAAAACGATCCGCAATACACCACGCGGCCGTCGGTGTCGAGCGTTTTGATCGGCGCGGTTTTCTCGCCGTCGAACGTCAGCTCGCCGTAGGGATTATCCTCGATGATGATCAAATGGTGCCGGCGCGCAATTTCATACACCGCGCGGCGGCGCGCCGCCGGCATGGTCACGCCCATGGGGTTTTGGAACGTGGGAATGGTGTAGATCACCTTGCCGCCCGGGTTCGCCGCAATGGCGCGTTCGAGCGCGTCGGGCTGCATGCCCGCGTCGTCCATCGCCACGCCCACCAGCTTTGCGCCGAACGAACGGAACGCGTTGAGCGCGCCGATAAAGCTCGGCTCCTCCACAAACACCACGTCGCCCTCGTTCACCAGGTTTTTCGCCGTGAGGTCAATGCCCTGCTGCCCGCCCGAAACGATCAGCACTTCATCGTCGGGCGAACCGATGCCGTCGCGCTGTAGGCGCGCCCGCACCGCATCGCGCAGCGGGCCGTAGCCCTCGGTCACGCCGTATTGCAGCGCCGTCACGGGCTCGTGCGCGAGCACGTCCGCCGCAATTTCCGCCAGCTCCTGCGCCGGAAACAGCTCGGGCGCCGGGTTGCCGCCCGCCAGCGAAATATAGCTCGGGTCGCCCGCCACCTTAAAAATCTCCCGAATCGCGGAGCCCTTGAGCCCCTTCATCCGGTTCGAAAATTCATATTCCATGTTCGTCATCCCTTCCGCCGCGCTGCGCGTGCACAGCGCACTGATACCATTTTAGCACAGCTTGTGCCGCAATGCAATCAACTTGCGCACAAAAACCCAAAAAATCGGCTTTTGTGCCTCGGGCCGCTACCGCACCGCAACCGCGCCCAGCACCTCACCCACCTTGGCGTGCAGCACCAGCTCGGCCGCCCCGTCGGCGGGCGTGGGATCGCGGTTGATCAGCACCAGATGCGCGCCGCGAAAATAGCGGATCAGCCCCGCCGCCGGATAGACCGCCAGCGACGTGCCCGCGATCAACAGGGTGTCCGCCGCCGCAATGGCCGCGACCGCCTCGTTCACCACCGCCTCGTCGAGCGGCTCCTCATACAGCACCACCTCCGGCTTAATCACGCCGCCGCATTCCGGGCAGTGCGGCACGCCCGAAGCATGCAGCACCGCGTCGAGCCCAAACCGCGCGCCGCAGCGCATGCAGCGGTTGCGGTGCACCGACCCGTGCAGCTCCAGCACCCGTCGGCTCCCCGCCGCCTGATGCAGGCCGTCGATGTTCTGCGTCACGATCGCTTCGAGCCGGTTTGCGCGTTCCAGCTCCGCGAGCTTGCGGTGCGCCGCGTTGGGCTGCGCCTGCGGGAACAGCAAATGGTTCCGGTAAAATTCGTAGAATTCGTCGGGATGCGCCATAAAAAAGCGATGGCTCAAAATTTCCTCCGGCGGAATGCGCTGTTTTTGCCGATAAAGCCCCTCGGCCGACCGAAAATCCGGGATGCCGCTCTCGGTGGACACGCCCGCCCCGCCAAAAAATACGATGTGACGGCTGTGATCGACGATTTTCTGCAATTGCGCCCGTTCGTTCATGCGGTTCGCCCTCCGTTTCGCGCATTTGTGTTTACCCTTCGTGCGGTTCGTCCGCGCGGGCCAGCTCGCGCGCCAAAATTTCCGCCGCGCAGCCCACCAGCTCCACGCACGGGCGCTTGCGGTAATATTCCGCCGTGCGTGCGTCGGGCGTGGGCGCGGTGTCGTGCGCTTCCGGCCCGCGCAGCAGCTCGCGGCAAAGAATGGAGCCGTTTTCGGCGCGGAACGCCGCCGCAACGCGCTGAATGCGCGCATAGTGCTCGGCCTTTTCGGTGCGCGCGGCCGGGTCGCTGTAGCCGCAGATCGCCCCTGCGGCCATAAACGCGCCGCTCAGCGTGCCGCACACCTCGCGCATGCGCCCCATGCCGCCGCCGAACGACGAGGCCAGCCGCGCCGCCAGCTCGGGCGGCAGCCCGGTTTCGTCGCCGAACGCCAGCAGCACGGCCTGCGCGCAGTTATAGCCCTGCTGAAAAAACGCCTTCGCTTTTTGTGCATGAATATCCATGATTCCCCATTCCTTTCGTTCCTTATGTCCCGGCCTTCACCGCGCGCCGGGGCGTTTGCATTCAATCTATATTATACTCCTCCGCGCGCGCGGCTGCAATGCTTTTCGGCATTTTTTGCGCCGTTTTGCCCGCCGACGGCATGCGCCGGCGGGTTCCACGCCCGTGCGCAATATTTGAAACTTGCCGCAGTTTTTTACATTTTGCTCTTGACAAATGCCCGCGAACGCGTATAATAGGGTTGTAATTTGCATTTGTGTGGAGGTTGTTGTATTTGTTTGCAAACGAACGATATGCCGCCATCCTGCGTCGGCTGCAGGCGCAGGGCTCCGTGACCGTTGCGGAGCTCATGGAAGCCTTTGGCGTTTCCATTGAAACCGTCCGGCGCGACCTCGCGCACCTGGAAGCGCAAAACGCGCTTGCGCGCGTGCACGGCGGCGCGGTGCGGGTGGAGCAGCTGCGCCCCATGGCCGCGCTGGCGCAGCGGCGGCTCGAATGCCCCGCGCAAAAGCGCGCGGTGGCCAACGCCGCGGCGGCGCTGCTGCACGAAGATGATTGGATCTTTCTCGACAGCGGCAGCACGGCGCTGCTCACCGCGCAGGCGCTCCGCGCGCGGTTCCGCCACCTTTCCGTGATCACCAACTCGCTGGAGGTGTTTTCGTGCCTGGCGGAGGGCGGCGACTTTTCGCTCTACCTCGCGGGCGGCGAATACATGCCCGCCGAGCAGGCGTTTTTTGGCGCGCAAACGCTGAGCTTCATCCGCTCGTTCCACACCGTGCACGCATTGATCTGCCCCTCCTCCATCTCGCTGCGCAACGGCGTTTGCGATTTTATCGCGCCGTTGATGGACGTGCAGCGCGCGATGATGGAATGCACCGACGAAACCGTATTTTTGGCCGACAGCGCCAAGTTTCAGGCGGCCGCGCCGCTGCGGCTCTGCCCGCTTTCGCCCGCCCAGCGCATCGTCACGGACGCATCGCTGCCGCCGGAGCTGGCCGCCGCGTTCCGCGATGCGTCGCTGCACATCGACTGCACCGCCGTGCCCGAAGCAGCGCCCCACCGGCCGTAATCGGCGGCATGCGGCATGCGCCGCGCGAACGGCTCCCATGCATCCTCCTTTGTCGCCCGTGCTTTTGGGCCGCGCGCCCGGCCGCACGGGATTTGTGGATTTGTGTGGATTTGAAAAAGAAAGAAGGACGATTCCCATGAACAAAAAAGCGTTTCCCGGGTTTGCGCTGCTGTGCTGCCTGGTCTATTTTTGCGGCTACTTTAACCGCCTCGACTACGCCGCTGCGCTCACCGCCATTATTCAGGACACCGGCATCACCCGGAGCGCCGCGTCGGTGGCCGTCACCGGCATTTTTATCACCTACGGCGCCGGGCAGCTGCTCAGCGGATTGCTGGGCGATCGCTTTTCGCCCCGGTTCATCATCACGGCGGGGCTGATTGGCACCGCGGCGTGCAACGTGGCCATGACGCTGCCCGTGGGCGTGGCCGTGATGACCGCGGTGTGGTGCGTGAACGGCGTGTTTCAGGCCATGCTCTGGCCGCCGATGGTGCGCGCCATGGCCGAGCGCTTTTCCCCCGATGAATACCGTCGGGCGTGCGCGTGGGTGTCGGCAGCCGCCAGCGTGGCCACGGTGCTGATCTATCTGCTGGTGCCGGCCTGTTTGGCGCTGGGCAGCTGGCGCTGGGCGTTCGTGTTTTCGGCGGTGTTTGCCGTTGCCGTCGCCGCGGTGTGGGCCACGCAATATGCCAAATTCTCCGTGCGCAGCCCCGCACCCGAAGAAGAAGCGGCCGCCGCGCCCGAACCGGCGTCCGACGGCGCGCACCCCAGCCTGCTCCGCCTGCTCTTGGCATCCGGCCTGCCGCTGGCGCTGTCGGCCATCGCGCTTCAGGGCATTCTGCGTGACGGCGTGCTCACATGGGTGCCGGAATATGTAAAATCCGAATTTCACCTGGACGCCGGCGCATCCATTTTGTCCACGGTCATCCTGCCGCTGTTCAGCATTTTCAGCGTGTTCGCGGCCACGGCGCTGCTGCGCGCGGTGCGCAGCGAAACGCTGGCGGGCGGGCTGTGCTTTGGCGTGGGCGCGGCGGCGGCCACCGTGCTGGCGCTCTGCCGCCCCGGCTCCATTGCCGTCACGCTGGTGCTCATGGCGCTCATTGTGGGCGCCATGCACGGAGTGAACATGATCCTCACCTGCCACATGCCTGCGCACTTTGCCGCCGTGGGCGCGGTGAGCGGCATTTCCGGCTTGGTGAACATGTTCACCTATCTGGGCAGCGCCGTTTCGGCCTACGGCATCGCCGCCTGCTCGGAGCGCTTTGGCTGGGGCTTCACCCTGACCGCATGGATGGTCGTGGCATGGGCCGGCACCGCCGCGTGCCTGTTTGTCACCCCGCAGTGGCATCGCTTTTGCCGCAAGCATGCGTGACCCCTGCACATTTCTGCATTTTTCGCCCGACAATCACAAAGCGCGTGCGCAAAGGAGCGCACGCGCTTTGTTAAAAAAATTGTATCCGCTTAGCCGCTTCGTCAGCGGTTCATCTCGCTTTGCGGCTCCGACGACAGGTGATCGCGGATGATCCGCTCGATCTCGTGAAAATCCGAGCTCGGCAAATCACCGGGGATCGTGTCTTTCACGCTGCTCGCCGCATCGCCGAATTCCAGCGCCTTCTGCAAATCGCCGTAGCGCAGCAGGCCGAACAGCACGCCCGAAACGTAGGCGTCGCCGCTGCCGATGCGGTCCACCACCTCAATGCCGCGGTAGGGCGGTTCGGTGAAAAACCGGTTGGTCTGCACGTCGTAAATCGTGGAAGCAAAGTCGTGCTTGTGCGGATTGATCACCGTGCGGTCGGTCGTGGCCACCACCGACACGCCGTATTCCTCGCAATAGCTCTTCATAATTTCCGCGCGCGTGCCCGTTTTGCGGAACATGCGCCGCGACGTTTCCTCCGACACAAACAGCACATCCACCATGGGCAGAATCTGCGTGATGGTGGCGCGCGCTTCGTCCTCGCTCCACAGGTTCGCCCGGAAGTTCACGTCGAACGAGATCTGCGCCCCGTGCGACTTAAACCGGCGCATCATCTCGATCGCCGTGCGGCGGTTGTTTTCGCTCAGCGCCAGCGTGATGCCGCTCGTGTGGAACATGCGCGTGCTCGAATAAATCGATTCCGGCACCTCGTCGGCCGAAAAACGCGTCATCGAGGAGTTGCGCCGGTCATAAACCACGTTCGGCTTGCGCGGATGCGCGCCGTTTTCGTAAAAATAAATGCCCAGCCGCGCATCGTCGCTCGAATCGAACACAATATAGTCGTCGCTCACGCCGCAATAGCGCACCCAGTTGCGAATGAACATGCCCACCGGATTGTGCGGCAGCTTGGTGATGATGCCGCACCGCAGCCCCATCAGCGACACGCCCGACGCCACGTTCAGCTCCGATCCGCCCGCCCGCTTTTCAAACACATCGCCGCGCGTAATGCGCTCGTTGTTCGGCGGCGACAGGCGCAGCATGATCTCGCCCATCGTCAGCAGGTCAAACGCCCGCGGCTCCTTCATCATTTCCATCGTGCAAAACCCCTTTCGGCGCAGCAAAATCGCGCGCCCGATTTTTTATTTCACGCAGAATCCCTGCACATATTGTAATATTGCAAAAAACAGGGCTGCCGCAGGCAAGCGTGCTTTGGGTAGCGCAGCCTCTGCACATCATTATATCATGTGCGGCGGGCGAAGTCAACCCGCGCACGCCGCGGCCGGCGCAGCATTTTTGACTGTTCGTACAGATTTGCACCGCTGCCCCAACCGATTTTTTGCAATCCTGCGTGAAGCTATTGACACCTCGGCAAAAGAATGGTATAATAAAGCTGTGAAAGAAACGTGCGGCTCTTTCGGCCGTGCGATCAAAAAATTTAAAATAAGGATGTGTTGACGAATGGTGAATCTGATCGTTGGCCCCAAGGGCTGCGGCAAAACCAAGAAATTCATCGAACTGACCAACAACGCTGCGCTGGAGAATCCGAACTGCGTGGTCTGCATCGAAAAAGGCTCGATCTCCACTTTTTCCGTCTCCTATAACGCCCGTTTGATCGATATCGATGATTTTGACAAAATCAACTCCTACGGCGAGCTGTTCGCATTTTTGTGCGGCCTGATCTCCGGCAACTACGATATTCACTACATTTTCATCGACGCCATTCTGCGCATCTGCGGCCGCGATATGGACGAATTCAGCCACTTCCTCACCGAGCTGAACGCATTTTCGGAGCGCAACAACGTGAACTTCACGCTCACCGTTTCGTGCACGCGCGACCAGATTCCCGCCGAAGCGCTGGAAGTCACCAAAGACCTCATCGTGCTCGCCTGAGCGCCCAACATAGCAAATATACGTAATTCGGAGCGCCGCGCGATATGCGCGCGATGCCCCAAACGGTAAAAGCAAATCCCCGGCTTGCGTCAGCCGGGGATTTTTTTGCGGTGTTGCGCGCAAACGGATATGATTACTGCGCCGCGGGCAGCGTCACGCGGATGGTCGTGCCCTTGCCCGGCTCGCTTTGCAGGTCGATTTTGCCGTGGTGGTACTGCACCGCGTGCTTCACGATCGACAGCCCCAGCCCGGTGCCGCCCGATTCCTTCGAATGGCTCTTGTCCACGCAATAGAACCGCTCGAACACGCGGCTTTGGTGCTCCGGCGCAATGCCGATGCCCGTGTCGGCCACCGTGATTTCCGCGCCGCGGTCGGTCTGGTCGAGCGTGACCGTCACGCGGCCGCCCGGCACGTTGTATTTGATCGCGTTGTCGCACAAATTGTAAACCACCTCATACAGCAGCCGCCGCACGCCCACGGTTTGCGCGCGGCCCGACACGGTGAGCGTCACGCTGCGCTTGGCCGCCGCCTCGGCGAGTGCCGCCGCCGCTTCGGCCGACACCGCCGCCAGATCGACCGGCTCCTGCTCCATCGGCACGCCCTCGTCGAGCTGCGACAGGCGGATGATATCCTGAATCAGCGACATCAGGCGCGCGGCCTCCTTGCGGATGTGCCCCACGAACCGCGGCAGATCGGCCGGCTGCACCATGCCGCTTTCGATCAGTTCGGCGCTCCCGATAATGCCCTGAATCGGCGTTTTGAGCTCATGCGAAACGTTTGCGGTAAATTCGCGGCGCATCCGCTCCGCGTTTTCCTGCTCCGTCACATCGAACGCCAGCAGCACCGCGCCCACCGCCGCGCCGTTCGATTCGATCCGGCTCACGTCGATTTGAATCGCGCGGCCGCTGCGCTCCTGCCGAATTTCGGCGTGCCCCGTTTCGCGCGCCCGCTGAATGGCCGCGCTCAGCTCCGGCGTGCGGTCCACGATCAAAAATGTTTGCCCCACCGCCGTCTCGGTGGCCCCAAACAGCTTTTCGGCCGCCGGGTTCAGGCTCAGCACCGTGCCCTGCTCGTCGAGCAGCACCAACCCCTCGTTCATGCTGCCCGTGATCTGCGCAAATTCGTCGCTGCGCTGGCGCAGGCGCGCCAGCTGCGCGTCGTTTTCCATCCGCTGCTGGTTAATGCGATGCAGCAACGGCGCAATTTCTTCATAGGTATCGTTTTCGAGCGGCCGATCCAGGTTCAGGTCGTTGATCGGCGCCACAATGCGATGCGCCACCCGGCTGGCCAGAATGCCGCCGAAAATCAGCGCCGCGATCACCACCAGCAGCACCGGCTGAAGCATGCCCAGCGCCAGCAGCCCCACGGTGGCGTAGCTGGCCGAAATGCGCAGCACCGTGCCGTCCGGCAGCTTTTCCGCGCGGTAGATCGTTTTTTGCAGCGTGGTGGCGGAATAGCGCGTGCTTTCGCCCATGCCGCTTTGCAGCGCCTGCTTCACCTCATCGCGGTCGGCGTGGTTTTCGAGCTGCGCGTCGCCGGTTTCGGTGTCATAAATCACCGTGCCGTCCGGCTGGATCCATGTAACGCGGTAGCGGTCGGACTTCATTTTTTTCAAATAATCCGTGCCGTCGGCTTCCACCAGCCCCACCGCCGTGTTGAGCTCGCTCATGAGCGCCTTTTTTTCCACGCCCGCAAAATAATCGTACAAACACGCCATGATAATCACCAGGCTCGCGAGCATCACCGCGCCCGCCACCGCCATGATCGATTGAAAAATCTTGCGCGACATTCCGCATCCTCCCATTTTTCCCGGTGCCTTCGCCGGACTTGATTTTCGCCGCACCGCGCGCCGGCGTTCTGCGGCCGCGTTATTCCGCGTCCTCCCATTTATACCCCACGTTGCGCACCGTGCGGATGCAGTCGCCGTAGCGGCCGAGCTTTTGGCGCAGCGTGCGGATGTGCATATCCACCGTGCGGGTTTCGCCGCAATAGTCCATGCCCCACACGTCGTTAAAAAGCTGGTCGCGCGTGAACGCAATGCCCGGATGGCTCAAAAATTCGCGCAGCAGCTCAAACTCCTTGTAGGTGAGCGCAATGGACGCGCCGTCGGCCACCACCGCGCGCTCGTCCGGGTTGAGCGAAAGACCGCCGCTTTGGAGCACATGAATGTGCGGCGCTTCGCCCTTGGGTGCGCAGCGCCGCAGCACCGCCTTCACGCACGACACAAACTCCATCACGCCGAACGGCTTGACCAAATAATAGTCCGCGCCCAGATCGAGGCCCTGAATTTTGTCGTATTCCGTGCCCTTGGCGGTGGCTATCACCACCGGGATCTGCGCCGTGGCGGGCGTGGCGCGCAGGCGGCGCAGCAGCTCCACGCCGTCCACCCCGGGCAGCATCACATCGAGCACCACCAGCTCCGGCAGCGGCCCCGCCTGCACCGCCGCCCAAAACGCCGCGCCGTCGGCAAAGCCGTCGGCATCCAACCCCGTTGACCGCAGCGCATACACCTCAATATCCCGAATGCTCGCGTCGTCCTCCACGCACCAGATCATGCGTTATCCCTCCTTGTGCACGCCCGTGACCGAAAACACCACCCATTCCGCAATGTTCACCGCGTGGTCGCCGATGCGTTCAAAATATTTTGCCACGATCAGCAGGTCGATGGCGTATTCGCCGTCGGCCGGGCTTTGGGCGATTTTTTCAATCAGCTTCTGCTTCACTTCGTCAAAATAGCGGTCCACCACATCGTCGTCGCGCGTCACCTTTTCGGCCAGCGCCAGATCGCGCTTCACAAACGCGTCCACGCTGTCGGTCACCATGCCGATCGTCGCCTTGGCCATGCCGCGCATCAGGCCGTCGTTTTCGTTCGACCGCCCCGCCAAAAACGGAATGATCTCCGCAATGTCTTCGGCCTGATCGCCAATGCGCTCCATGTCGGTGATCATTTTGAGCGCCGCCGAAATCTGGCGCAGATCCCGCGCCACCGGCTGCTGCTGAAGCAGCAGCTTGAGGCACATCGACTCGATCACGCGCTCCTTTTCGTCGATCTCGCTGTCGAGCGGCGCCACCTTTTGCGCCAGCTCCGCGTCGGCGTTGGTGAGCGCCTTGGAAGCCAGCGCGATCACCTCTTCGCACAGCGCGCCCATCTCGATCAGTTCCTTGTTCAGCAGCGCGAGCTGCTCGTCAAAACGGCTTCTCATCAGCCAAACCTCCCCGTGATATAGTCTTCGGTGCGTTTGTCGGTCGGGTCGGAGAACATTTTTTCCGTGGGTCCGTATTCCACCAGATCGCCCAGCAGGAAAAACGCCGTCCGGTCCGAAATGCGTACCGCCTGCTGCATGTTGTGCGTCACGATGATGATCGTGTACTGCTTTTCGAGCTCCATGGACAGCTCCTCAATTTTGGAGGTCGAAATCGGGTCGAGCGCGCTGGTGGGTTCGTCCATCAGCAGCACCTCCGGCTCCACCGCGAGCGCCCGGGCAATGCACAGCCGCTGCTGCTGCCCGCCCGAAAGCCCCAGCGCGTTTTTGCGCAGCCGGTCCTTCACTTCGTCCCAAATGGCTGCGCCGCGCAGCGATTTTTCCACAATATCGTCGAGCTTCGCCTTGTTTTTCACCCCGTGGGTGCGCGGGCCGTAGGCAATGTTGTCGTAGATGCTCATCGGAAATGGGTTGGGCTTTTGGAACACCATGCCCACCTCGCGCCGCAGCTCGTTCACGTCCACCGAAGGGTCAAAAATATTTTCGCCTTTATATTTCACCTCGCCGGTGATCTTCACGCCCGGCACCAGGTCATTCATGCGGTTGAGCGTTTTCAAAAACGTGGATTTGCCGCAGCCCGAGGGGCCGATCAGCGCGGTGATGCTTTTTTCGGGAATTTCGAGGTTGATATTTTTGAGCGCCTGATGATTGCCGTACCACAGGCACAGATCATGCACCGTCATAATATTTTCCATAAAGCAGCATTTGCTCCTTTCGTTTTGGGGATGCGGAAAGAAGAGGTAAAAGCCATGCTCACATTTCTTTTTTCTTCTTAAAATACCGCGCAGCCAGCGTGGCGGCCAGGTTGATGAGCAGCGTGAGCACCATGAGGATGGCCGCAATGGCAAACGCCGTGTCGAAATCGCCCTGCTCCTTGGCGTAGACATAAAGCGCCACCGTGAGCGTTGCGCCCGGGCTCATCAGCCCCTGCACGATGTCGTGCAGCGAATGCGCAAACCCGGCGGTGAACAGCAGCGCCGCCGATTCGCCCAAAATGCGCCCCACCGACAAAATGCATCCGGTGACCACCCCGTCCACGCAGCCGGGCAGCACCACCGTGCGGATCACGCGCCACTTGCCCGCGCCCAGGCCGAATGCGCCCTCGCGATAGCTTTGCGGCACCGTTTTCAGGCTTTCCTGCGTGGTGCGCATCACCGTGGGCAGGTTCATGATCACCAGCGTGAGCGCGCCCGCGAACAGCGAAGTCTGCATGTCCAAAAACCGGCAGAAGAACAGCATACCCACCAGGCCGTAGATGATCGACGGAATGCCCGACAGCGTTTCGGCCGCATATTCAATGACCGCCACGAGCTTTTTGTTGGACGCATATTCCGTGAGATACACCGCCGCGCCCACGCCCAGCGGCAGCACGATCACCAGCGTGGCAAGCAAGATATACAGCGTGTTCATGATGTCCGGCAAAATGCCGATTTTGTTCGACAGATAGCTCGGGCTGGTCGAGAGCAGCTCCCATGTGACGTTCGGCAGCCCATTTGCGAGCACATACACCACCAAAAACAGCACCAGCGCGGCGGTCAGCCCCGCCGCCAGCACCGTCAGCGCGCGCATCAGGCCGATATAAATGCGCCGCCGGGGTGAAATTTGGCTTTTTAACATTTCAATCTGCCTCCTTGTCGCGTTTGAGGAAGAAGTTCAGCGTGGCGTTGATCAGCATGATGAACAAAAACAGCACCAGTGCGATCGAGAACAGCGCCTGCCGCTGCAGACCGCTCGAATACGACATTTCGCTCGCCACCGCCGTGGTCAAAAAGCGCACGCTCTGAAACAGCGTGGGCATATTCGGCGCGTTGCCCGACACCATCATCACCGCCATCGCTTCGCCGATCGCGCGGCCCACGCCCAGCACCACCGCCGCCGCAATGCCGCTGCGCGCCGCCGGCACCGACACGCGAAAATAGGTTTCCACCGGCGTGGCGCCCAGCGCGAGCGACGCGTCCTCATACTCCTTGGGCACGGCCTCGAGCGCCGTGACCGACACCTTGACGATAGAGGGCAAAATCATCACCGCGAGCACCACAATGGCCGCGAGCAGGCTTGCGCCGTCCGGCACATGAAAGAGCTTGCGGATGCCCGGCACCAGCACGAGCATGCCCACCAAGCCATACACCACCGACGGAATGCCCGCCAGCAGGCTCACCGCCGCCTCCATCACCGCGCGCACCCGCGGCGGCGCCATTTTGGCCAGATACACCGCCGTGAAGAACCCGATCGGCACGCCGATCAAAATGGCGCCCGCGGTGCCGTACACACTCGTTAAAATGAACGGCAGAATGCCGTAGGCGGGCTCCGCCGCCGTGCTTGCCCACGTTTTTCCAAACAGGAATTTCACCAGCCCGATCTTCCGGATCGCCGGAATGCCCGAAACGATCAGATAGACCGAAATCAGCAGCACAAATGCCACCGTGATCAGCCCGAGCACCAAAAACAGGCCGTGCATCGTGTGCTCGATCAGCTTCTTTTTGTTTTTCTTCATACCGTTTTCGCTCCCATGCATTCGCCGTATACCACAATATGGCTGCCAACGCAGCCATATCGGTTTTGGGTTTGTTGTGATCCGGAACGTTCCGGTTTTTTTATTTCACGGGAACGGCGCCCGCCGCGGCAATCACATCCGCCGCATCGGCCGAGGTCGCATAGTCAAAGAACTTCTGCGCCGCGTCGCTGAGCTTCTTGTCGGTTTTGGTCACCAGCACGAACGGACGCTGCACCACATAGCTGCCGTCCTTCACCGTGGCTTCGGTGGGAGCCACGCCGCCCACGGTGAGCGCTTTCACATTATCCTTGAGCGCCGCGAGCGAAGCATAGCCGATCGCGTTCGGGTTCTGCGCCACCGTGGTGATCACGTCGCCGGTGGAGGTGAGCTCCTGGCGATAGGCGCATTTATCCTTGGTGTTGGTGATGGATTCAAAGCCGTCGCGCGTGCCGCTGCCCGCTTCGCGGCCGATAATCACGATCTCGCCGTCGGCGCCGCCCACGTCTTTCCAGTTTTTGATCTCGCCGGTGTAGATCTTGGCGATCTGCTCCACGGTGAGGTCCGCCACCTTGTTTTCCGGGTTCACAATGATCGCAATGCCGTCGAGCGCCACGACCGTTTCCGTGAGGCCGGAGCTCTTCTCATCGTCCTTGAGCGCGCGGCTCGAAAGGCCGATGTCGCAGCGCCCTTCCTGCACCGCCTGAATGCCGGAGCCGGAACCGGTGGGGTTGTAGCCCACTTTGATGCCGTTTTTCTTTTCGAACGCTTCGCCCAGGCCGCCGATCACCTTTTCCATGGAGGTGGAGCCGTCGGTGGAAACGCTGCCCTTTTTGCCGCAGCCCGTGAACAGCGAAACCGCCATCACCGCCGCCAGCGCCAAACTGATCACCTTTTGAATTTTCATTTTGAAGATCCCCTTCCGAATTTTCTTGATCTCTTTCTCTTGGGTACACCTATATGATACTGCGGTTATGTAAAATCCAAAAGGAGCCTAATGTAAAATTCATGTCAAATTCTGCCCGTTTTGCGGGGAACACGGAAGGGGATTACCAATAATTGTACCATAAATATTTCTGCTCTGCAACGCTCTGAAGCGCCCAAATACGGAACATTTCAGTTCTTTGAAACCGGGGTGATTTGTAACACAGTAGAAGCACGCAAAAAAGCCCTTCCGGTTTGAACCGGAAGCGCCTTTTCTCATAGTCCGGTTTTGGTGGCATAGTCAATGGGCATCCACCCGATACCGCTTTTCAGCTTGCCCCCATTTGGCAGCACCTGCGCCGGTGCTTTCGGCAGCGATGGGATAAACACCGGGCTTGATGACGCCGGCGGCACCATATTTTTTGCGCAAAAACAACCCGGCAAACGCATGCAGCGTCTGCCGGGTGCACCGTGTTCGGCGGAGTTTAGTCCAGCTCCTTTTTGCCGGTGTAAAGCTCATAGTAGCGGCCCTTTTGCGCGAGGAGCTGCTCGTGGGTGCCGCGCTCCACGATCTGCCCTTGCTCGAGCACCAAAATGGCGTCGGCATTGCGCACGGTGGAAAGCCGGTGCGCGATCACAAACGTGGTGCGGTTGGCCATCAGACGATCCATTGCCACCTCAATGTGCCGCTCCGTGCGCGTATCCACCGAGCTGGTGGCTTCGTCGAGCACCAAAATCGGCGCCCGGCTCAGCGCGGCGCGCGCAATGTTCAGCAGCTGGCGCTGCCCCTGCGACAGGTTGGCTCCGTCGCCGGTGAGCACCGTGTCGTACCCGTGCTCCAGCCGCATGATAAAGCTGTGCGCGTTCGCGGTTTTGGCCGCCGCGATCACCTCGTCGTCGGTCGCATCGAGCCGGCCGTAGCGAATGTTTTCCATCACCGTGCCGGTGAACAGATGCGTGTCCTGCAGCACCATCGCCACGTTTTTGCGCAAAAACGTCCGGTTGATGCGCCGAATGTCCACGCCGTCGATCATGATCGTGCCCGAATCAATGTCGTAGAACCGGTTGAGCAGGTTCGTGACCGTGGTCTTGCCCGCGCCGGTGGAGCCCACGAAGGCGATCTTCTGCCCCGGCTTCGCATAAAGCGAAATATCGTGCAGCACCTGCTTGTTCGGCAGATAGCCAAACGAAACGTGGTCAAAAACCACATGGCCTTCAATGTGATCCATGGGCGTTTCGGGCAGTGCATCGGCCTCCGCCGACGGCGCCTCGCCCTCTGCGGGCGCATCCATCACGGCGAACACGCGCTCGGCGCCCGCCAGTGCCGAAAAGATCGTGGACATCTGCTGCGACAGCATGTTGATCGGCATCGAAAACTGACGCGAATAGCCCGCAAAAATCGACAGACCGCCCACGTCGAAGCCGTGCAGCAGGCAGAGCAGGCCGCCCACGCCGGTGGTCACCGCATAGCAAACCTGACCCGTGTTGCCCAAAATCGGCCCCATCACGCCGCCGTAAAACTGCGCGTTCATCTGCTTGTCGCGCATATCGTTGTTGAGCAGATTGAATTCGTCCACGCACACGTTTTCGTGGTTGAACACCTTCACGACCTTCTGCCCGGTGACCGACTCCTCAATGTAGCCGTTCACCGCGCCCAGCGCGGCCTGCTGGCCCGCATAATATTTCCGGCTGGCCTTGGCCAGCGCGCCGCCCACCTTCATAATAATCGGCACAAACGCCACCGTGACCAGCGTGAGCCAAATGTTGGTGGAGATCATGAAGCAAAACGTGCCCACGAGCGAAATCACGCCCGAAACCAGCTGCGTGAGCGTGTTGTTGAGCATGGTGTCAATATTATCCACATCGTTTGTGAACCGCGACATGATCTCGCCGGTGCTCTGGCTGTCAAAATAGCGGATGGGCAGCGCCTGAAGCCGATAAAAAAGATCGTTGCGCAGCCGCTCGGTCGCGTTTTGCGACACCGACAGCATCAGCCGCCCCTGCAAATAGTTCGAGAGGATGCCCAGCAGATACACCGCCGCCAGCACCGCCAAAATGGTGCCCAAATGCGCCAGCCGCTGCGCCGCCGGCACCGACCGGTCGGCCGCATTGTTGATCACCGGCCGCAGCATATACGACCCGATCAGCGAGGTCACGGTGCTGCACAGCATGCACACCACCACCAGCACCAGCCGGAATTTATATTTGGCCACATAGCGCAGCAGCCGGCCCACGGTTTTGCGCGCGTCCTTGGGTTTGCCGCCCGGGCCGCGCATGGGGCCGCGGCCGCGGGGCCCGCCCATAAAGCCGCGCCGTTTGTCGGCCGCCGAATGATTATAGCGCTCCTGCAAGCGCTCGAGCGAACGTCCGGCCATCAGCCCTGCACCTCCTCTGCCGCAACCTCCGCCGCCTGCGCGTTGCGGTCCATTTGCGAATAATAAATTTCCTGATACTCCGTGTTGTGCGCGAGCAGCTCCGCGTGAGTGCCCACGCCGGTGATCCGCCCTTCGTTGAGCACCACGATCTGGTCGGCTTCCTGCACCGACGAAATGCGCTGCGCAATAATGATCTTGGTCGTGTTGGGCAAGCTCGCCCGCAGCGCCGCGCGAATGTGCCGCTCGGTGGCGGTATCGACCGCGCTGGTGGAATCGTCCAAAATGAGGATCTTGGGTTGCTTGAGCAGCGCCCGCGCAATGCACAGCCGCTGCTTTTGGCCGCCGGACACATTGGTGCCACCCTGTTCGAGCACGGTGTCGTAGCCGTTCGGGAACGACGAAACAAACCCGTCGGCCTGCGCCTGCTGCGCCGCCGCCCGCAGCTGCTCGTCGGTGGCCTGCTCGTTGCCCCAGCGCAGGTTATCGGCAATGGTGCCCGAAAACAGCACGTTCTTTTGCAGCACCATGCCCACGCCCTCGCGCAAATTCCACAGGCTGTAGCGCTTCACGTTCACGCCGTCCACCAGCACCTCGCCCGCGTCGGCGTCATACAGCCGCGGGATCAGTGACACCAGCGTGGTTTTGCCCGATCCGGTCGAGCCGATGATGCCCACCGTCTGCCCGGCCGGAATGTGCAGGCTCAGGTCGCGGATCACCGCATCGGCGCTGTTTTTGTAGTAGCGGAACGTCACGTTGCGGAACTCGACCTCGCCGCGCGTCACCCGGCGCGCCGCATCCTCGGCCGAAAGCTCCTCGTCGGTAATGTCCAGCCGCTCGTCGAGCACCGCGCGAATGCGCCGCGCCGACGCCGTGGAGCGCGACATGTTCACGAGCATCATCGTGACCATCAGCAGCGACGACAGGATCTGGGTGATATAGGTGACAAACGCGGTCAGATCACCGGTGGACATGGTGCCGTTCACCAGCATGCGCCCGCCAAAATAGAGCACCGCCAGCGTGGTCGCGTTCATAAAGAACGTCATCACCGGCGACAGGCAGATCATCAGGTTCATCGCGCTCAGCCCGGCGCGCTTGAGGTTGCCGTTGGCGGTGGAAAACTTCTGCTTTTCGCGCTCCTCGCGCACAAACGACTTCACCACGCGAATGTTCGTCAGATCCTCCTGCACGGTGGAGTTCAGCGCGTCGATTTTGGTTTGCATCGCCGAAAACCGCGGAAAGCCCTTGGTGATAAAAATCGCCAGCGCGCCGAGCAGCAGCGGCAGCGTGACCGCGAGCGTAACGGTGAGCGACGGGTTCAGCGCGATCGCCATAATGATGCCGCCAATCAGCATGCCGGGCGCGCGCAGGCACATGCGCAGCAGCATGTTGATAAAATTCTGCATCTGCGTCACGTCGTTGGTCGGGCGCGTGACCAGCGAGCCGGTGCTGAAGCGGTCGATGTTGGCAAACGAAAACTTCTGCACCTTGCGATACACGTCCGCGCGCAGGTCGGCCGCAAAATTCACCGACGCCTTTGCGCCGAAATACGCGCCGCCCACGCCGCCGAGCATCATCAGCAGCGCGGTGACGATCATGCCCGCCATCACCGTGACGATGAACGGCGACGCGCCGCCCACCAGCCGATAAAGCTGCTGAATGGCCCCCGGCGCCGCGCTCAGCTCCTTTTGCCCCGTGCCGTAGTCGATGATCATCGAAAGCAGCTTGGGCATGAGCACCTCGCCCACCACCTCCACGATCATGCAGATCGGGCCGATGATGAAATACGGCAAATAGGGCTTGACATATTTCCCCCACTTGTTCAAGCGGATCCCCCCGTTTCAAATTAGTTCACCGGTTAATATTTAACTCGTGAACTATTTTAGCACAGCGCAGGAAAAATGTCAATGCCTTTTGCAATTTTGCGCAAAAAAACCGGGGGTGCCTGCCCCCGGTTTTTTCAGCGGCTGCCAGACCTGCCCGCAGCCCTGCGGCCCGCGGCTCCGGTTCACGCCGAAGCCGCCGCCGGCCCCTCCGCAGGCACCAGCCTGCCCTGCTTTTTTAGGATCAGCACCGCTGCCGTGAACCCGATCGACGACATCACCCACGCGATGGGGCTCGACAAATTCGCGCCCACTGCGCCGGTGTGCGCGATCAGCCACAGCCCCGCAAAAATGTACACCGACGTTTCGCACAGGCCGCCCACGATCGACGCCGTGCCGTGGCCGGTGCCGTAGAGCGTGCAGCGCATCGTGTTCAGAATGGCGATCAGCGGATAAGCCAGCACCAGCGTGATCGCATATTCCGCCGCCATCGGCAGCAGCTCGGCGCGGTTGGTGAAGCAGGCCGACACCGGGCGCGCGAGCGGAAACACCAGCGCGATGGACAGCGCCGAATACGCCAGGCACACCAGCAGCGACAGCTTCACCCCCGCGCGCAGCCGGTCGCGCCGCCCCGCGCCCAAATTTTGGCCGCAGTACACCGTGAGCACCGTGCCCCACAGCGTGATGGGCGCCATCAACCAGCTCGTCAGCTGCCCCGAGGCCGACACCGCGGCCATGTAGTCGGTGCCCAAATATTCGTTCACGCCCGCCTGCCGCACCACGCCGCCCAGATTGATGAGCACCGTTTGCAGCCCCACCGGCAGCCCGATGGCCAAAATTCGCTTCATCAGCGCCGCGCTCGGCCGCACCCGCCCACGCACAAAGTGCAGATGCGCCGTGTGGCCGCGCATCCAGCCCCAGCACACCGCGCAGTTGGTGAACGTGGTGGCCGCCGACGCCGCGAGCACGCCCATCAGCCCCCACCGCAGCAGCGCCACAAACAGCAGCACATAGCCGATTTGGAACACAATATTCAGCACGTTAAAAAACATGACCGCCGCGCCGTTGCCCTCTGCGTTGAACACCGTGGTGAGCACCTGATAC
Source organism: uncultured Eubacteriales bacterium (assembly GCA_934667575.1). Classification (GTDB taxonomy): domain Bacteria; phylum Bacillota; class Clostridia; order Oscillospirales; family Acutalibacteraceae; genus RGIG4076. The sequence goes on from CAKUME010000001.1 coordinate 28,861, forward strand.
AAATAGGTGAGCACATAGTAGCTCAGCGTGACCATGGCATAGCGCACGCTCATCTCAAAAATGTCGTCGGGCGTTTTCATCGCGTGCAGCAGCGGCCGCATGCAGGCCATCAGTCCGCCGCCCACCAGCGCCGCCGCGCCGCACACCACCGCCAGGCCGCTTGCAATGCCGCGTTCGGCCTCGGCCGGGTCGTCGGAGCCAAAGCACTTGCTCAGCATCACCTGAAGCCCCACCACCAGGCCGTTCAAAATGGCCGCCGCCACCGCGATCGGCTGCGCCACCGCGCTGCTCGCCGCCAGCGCGTCGGAGCCGATCACCTTGCCCAAAATGAACGTGTTCACCGCGCTGCCCACGATCGAAACGATCTGCCCGGCCAGCAGCGGCAGAAAAAAAGCCCCCATGCCCAAAAAAATCGACCCTTCGGTGAGGGAACGTCGATGCGCCCGATGCATCCGCAGCGCCTCCTTGCTTCGTTTTCTGCACAGTATTATAGCGTTCGCCGCGCAAAAAAGCAAGTCATTCCCCGCACAATATATAGCCATTTTTCTCACGCGCGCTTGATTTTTTGCCCGCCGCGTGCTATACTCAAACACAGAACGCGCGGCCGGCCGCATCCCGCGCCGAACCGCGCCGTGCCCGCCCATTTTCACTGTTCGCCCGAAAGGAGCGCTGCCCCATGCCCGCTTTGCCCGTTCGGCAGATAGCCGACCTGCTGCCCGCCGCCGATTTTACCGCGCAGGACATTCGCTGTGTGGCCTGCCCGGTGCACATCAATCTCGAAATGGAATTTGTGCTCGTGCTCGCGGGCGAGGTGGTCACCTGCATTCGCGGCGCCGCCCACCGCCTGCACGCGGGCGAGGCCGCATTCATCCTCCCGTTTGAAACGCACGACTTCGCCTCGCAGGGCGACAGCCGGTGCATTGTGCTGGCGTTTTCGCAGCGGCTGCTCCCCGCGCTTCAGGAATTTTTTGACACGCGCAGCCCGTGCAGCCGCACCTTTTGCGTGCCGCCCGCGCTGTGCGACTGGATCGTGCACGCGCTGCCTGCTCCCGGCGCCGCCGCCGCGCCGCTCGAGGCCGCGGGGCTCGTTGCGCCGCTGTGCGCGCTCATGAGCCGCCGGTGCACGTTTGCGCCCGCGCCCGCCCACACCAACGACCTCTTTTTGGACGCGCTCACGCTCATCGACCGCGAATTTGCCGCCGATCTCACGCTGGCGCGCGCCGCCGCCGCACTCGGCGTGACCGACAAAAAGCTCAGCCGCGTGTTCCACCGAGAGGCGGGCGTCTGCTTTTCGGATTACCTGGCGCTGCGCCGCCTTTCCGAGGCGGGCGACCTGCTGCGCGCGGGCGGCCGCACCGCCGCCGAAATCGCGTTTGCGGTGGGCTTTCGCTCGGTGCGCACCTTTAACCGCGCGTTCCGCAAGCACTACGGCGTCACCCCCACCGCCTTTGCCGCAGCGCCCGCCGCGGCGCTGCCGTTCAACGCGCTGCGGGGCGGGAACCGCGCATAACTCACCGAAAATCGAACGAGAACACGGTCGTTTGGGCGGTGCCGCCCCAGTTTTCGCGCGGGATCAGCGTCAGCCGACGCACCGGCGCGTGCACCGGCACGTCGTAGGCGCGCCGGCGGTTGTCGGTTTCGTCGAGCAGGCGCGCCGTGCGGCCGTCGGCATATTCCGCCTCGAGCACGAACGACCGGCACAGCGTGGCGGGCAGATGCATCTGCGGCGCGTCGAGCGGCACGTTGGCGCGCGTGGGGTGATATTTTTCACACCAGTCGCCCGGCAGCGTGACGCGGTTGAGGTCGCTGTCGAACACCACATGCACCGCCGCCACCGGCTCCGGCTGCGCAAAGCGATATTCCGCCGCCTGCCCATTGGGCACCGCCCGGCCGCAGGCTTCGTTGCCGTAAATCGCGTGCACGCGGTCAATGCCGTCGCGCAGCGCGCCGTGGACCGTGCAGGCCGCATCGGCACAGCGCGGCGACCGGTCGCGCGTGAAGCCCGGTAAAAAGCAGTCGTCGTTGAGCAGGGTCTGCTGCAGCTCGTGCAGCGCCGACGCATACACCCCGTGCGGCGTCAGCCCGCGCCGCGCCGCAATGGCCGCCGCCGTGCCCACCGCCTGACCGAACAGCCCGCAGGTGAGCATCACGCGCGCGCTGCTCAGCGCCATGTGCGTCACGCTGATGTTGCGCCCCGCGAAGAACAGGTTTTCCACGTTGCGGGAATACAGCGCGCGATACGGCATCGGATAGGGCACGGGCGTGTGATAGTTCGTGTTCGGATGGCCGGGGTGCCAGAATCCGCCCGGGTAGTGGTCGTCGAGCGGCCAGCCGCCGTAGGCCACCGTGTCGGGATAGGTCCTGCCCGCCGAAATGTCGCGCTGCGTCACGAGGTATTCGCCCATCATCCGGCGCGACTCGCGCTTGCCCGGCAAAAAACCGAGAAAATCCAGATCCCAATTGGCGGCGGCGTATCGGCCGCTGTTTTTGATATAGTCCCAAGTGCCGAGCGCAAGCGGAATCAGCTCCGCCGCGATCTTTTCGGTGTCGTGAATCGAGTCGCGGTCGCCGCCCAGCTCCAAATACCAATAATTTTCGCCCGAATTGCGCAGGCTGCCCGGGCGGCGGCCCAAATCGGTGTGCAGCAGGTCGGTGCGCCATGCGGGCGGCGTAAACGCGACCGGCCGGTCGGTTTCGCGCGCCTGAATCAGGCAGCTCATGCCCATCGTTTGGCGGTCCTGCGCCGCCGTGGTGGTCACCTCGTCAAACTCGGCCGCCGCTTCGCGCCCCACGCGGCATTCCGCCCCCGTGAGCGGCGCCAGAATGCTGTCGCCCGAGCAGTCCGCAAACAGCCCGGCCTCCACCGTGACCATGGTTTGGGTGGTCATCTGATAGCCGGTCACGCTGCGAATGCGCACGGTGCGGCCGTTGGCAAACGCGCCCTGCTCCGTGGCCGCGTCCATGCAGGCGCAGTTGAGCAGCAGCGTGAGGTTCGGCTCGCGCCGCGCAAAGTCATAGAGCACCGTGTCCCAAATATAATAATTCTTAGTGGGGTTGCGATAGAGGTTTTCGAGCGCGAGCTCCTCCACAATGCCCGTTTCGCGGTTGTTTTCGCCCTGCGCGCCGCACACCCACATGCGAATTTCGGACGACGCGTTGCCGCCCAGCACCGGCCGCTCGTGCATTAGCACCGTTTTTGCGCCGTGGCGCGCCGCCGCAATGGCCGCGCACAGCCCCGCAATGCCGCCGCCCACCACGCAAAAGTCTGCCCGAATGGTTTGTTTTTCCAGCATAAGTTCCGAACCGTCCTTTCGTGCCCGGCAATTTTTCCGGGCGTCTGCTTCGATTATAGCGCGCCGAGCCGCCGTTTTCCTGTAATTTTGTGCACGAAATCCGGAAAAATGTGCTGCGCCGTTTGGCTTGACATTTCGGCCGATATTTGATATAATTATAAAATTATCTATCACAACGCTGCGGCCGCGCCCGCACGCGAAAGGAATGAGCACAATGGGCCTTTGGGAATTATTCATTCTGGCGGTCGGCCTCTCGATGGACGCATTTGCGGTGTCGGTATGTAAGGGTCTGGCGATGAAGCGCATCAACTGGAAAAAAATGCTCATCGTCAGCCTGTGGTTCGGTGGATTCCAGGCACTGATGCCCATCGTCGGCTATCTGCTCGGCGCGCAGTTCAGCGACCGCATTACGAGCATCGACCACTGGATCGCGTTTGTGCTGCTCGCGGCCATCGGCGCCAACATGATCAAGGAAGCGCTTTCCAAGGACGAAGAAAAGTGCGACGATTCGCTCGGCTTCCGCACCATGCTCGTGCTGGCCATTGCCACCAGCATCGACGCGCTCGCGGTGGGCGTCACGTTTGCGTTCCTCAATGTGAACCTCGGCTTTGCCGTCACGTTCATCGGCGTGACCACGTTCGTGATCTCCGCCGTGGGCGTGAAGGTGGGCAACGTGTTCGGTGCACGCTACAAATCCAAAGCCGAGCTGGCGGGCGGCATCATTCTCATCCTGCTCGGGCTCAAAATTTTGCTGGAGCATTTGGGCGTGTTCGGATAACGG
>CAKUME010000002.1 GCA_934667575.1 uncultured Eubacteriales bacterium
GCGAATAGCAGGTGATCTTGAGCGTGTTGCCGATCAGCTGCCAAAAGCTCGTGCCGGTCACAAATTCTTTGAAATACCGCAGGCCCACCCACGGGCTGCCTGCGTAGCCGAGCACCGACTTATAGTTTTTGAACGCGATCTGAATGCCGTACATCGGCGCATAGTTAAAGATGGCGATATACACGATCGCGGGAAGCATCAAAACGTAATACGCGCGATGCTTCCAGATGGCGCGCAGCAGATGCTGCGCCTTGCTCTTGGGTTGCAGCCGCGCTGCGGACTGAACTTGCTCCATAATCATTCCTCCAAGTGTTGTTTCGCATTGGGCACACGCTTTTTTTGCAGCATACATTTGCATTGTGTTGCAAAGCAATTTGGGCGTTTGCGTTTTCCTGTGCGATTTGCTGACATTACTATACGACAATTTTTTGCGGGGCGCAAGAGTACTTTTTTGCTTTTTGCAAAATCAAAAAATGAAATACAGAATGCACAACGGCACGTCCGTTGGTGTGGCAAAGATGCCGAATCGTATCCATCATTTTCCATGCGGCATCTCTTTTTTTGCACCCTCGGTTCATTTTTTGCAGGCGGAAACCCCCGTTTTTTGCGGCGCAAAAAAGTGCAAGTGGCTTTTTTTCCCTCACCCATTGACAACCCGGTCAAAATGCACTATAATGATGATTATGCCCCCCACCCCCCTGCAAAACTGTGGATATTCACGAACCCACTTTTTTTGATTCATTTCCGGGGCGCGGCGGCGGGGCGTTTGCGGTGAGCATAATAATGAAAGCGGCGGCTCGCTGATTTGGGCATTTGTTGCTTTTGCGAACCGCCGCTTCCGGCCGACTTATTTGATTTTTCCCGGAGGGAAGAGGGGGTTAGCTTTTGTTGAACCGGGTGTAGGCGTTTTGGTATGCTTTTTGGATATCTTCATAGTGCAGGCTCTTCACCTGGTTCACATAGTTATTCCAAACCGCATCGTCGTTCACGTCCATGCCCTCGGTGCCGGTCACAAACTGACTTCTGGCCTGACTCACATAGGTGTTGAACTCCGTGTTGTAGCTATCCAGCGTGGATTGCTCTTCTTCGGTAAAGTTCAGATAGCTTTCTGCAAACACCTTGCCGGTGCAATAGGGTTCCATTTGCTGCAGGCACAAAATGCGCGCGCGGGTGTTGGATTCGTTGGCCGGCGCAATGTCGGTCATAATCTTCAGCCCGGCCCAGTCGTACATAATGTCGCTGAGCAGATAGTTGCTGCTGTAGCCTTCGTCGGAACCGTCGCGTTTGGTCAGCGTGTAGCTGTGCTCCGCTTGGTTAATGTGAATCACGGTGTCCATCTTGCCGTAGTTCCACGCCAAGCCGTTGACGCCGGAGCCTTCCTTGACTTCATCTTCCGCAAACTGCGTGTCGAACAGGCGGCAAAGCTCATTCACATATTTGCTGTCTGCATTCATGGCAAAGCTGCCCACGCGCTGCACCAAGCGGCGCTCTTCGGTGGTCGGCGTATCGCCTTTTTTGGCCACGAGCGGTTTCAGCATGCCAATGTGCCATTTTCCGTCGCTAAACGCATCGGTGGTCACGCCAATGGCGCATTCCGCAAAGAAAATGCCGGTGCCCTGCTGCACGAGCGACAGCATGGAGTTGGTGTCGAGGGTCATGTATTCTTGATGGAGCAGGCCTTCTTTATACAGCTTGTTCATGTAGCTGAGATAGGAACGGTACTGGTCGGAAATTTGGGTATTGAGCACCGTATCGCCATCCAACGCCCAGCCGCACTGCACATACTTGCCAAATGCCGGAAAAATGGCGGTGCACTAGGTGCTCTCCTTGGTGACCATTGGCGCAGCGCCGTTGTTGATCTCTTTGCACTGCTTGAGCACTTCGTAGAACTCATCGGCCGTTTCCGGAACCGTGAGATTGTGTTTCGTGAAAAACTCTTCATTATAAAACGGAGTTGTCCATACCGTTCCGGGATGATCTTCATAACTAAACAAGCCATACATGCCGCCGTCGCTCGAAAGCGATGCTTTTTTGGCAATCGGGTGGCTGGTCATAAACGCATCCAGATACGGCATCACATCCAGATGATCCAAATAGTTCACGAGCTTGTGGCCCAGCACACCGAACTCCTCCCGCTGCGATTTGCTCAGCGTATTATGGAAGAAATCCGGCCAGGTGTCGGTGCTCAGCACCGTGTTGAACGCATCCTTTTCCACATTCGTGAACTCCACCTGAATATTGGTGAGGTTATAAAGGTCTTCCGTCCAAAACAGGCGGGGGTTCGTCATATCCTTGCCCACCACCATGCCTTGCACCGTGATCGGCGTTTCCACAATGGGGTAGGTGGGGGTGAACTTGGTGGACGTGCCCGAACCGGCCGAAGACGAGGTCTTGTCCGGTGCTGCCGAGCCTGCGCCCGACGAGGTGGTTTTGCCCGCGCAGGAGCAGAGCGCGCTCAGCGCCAGCACCGCCGCCAACGCAAGCGAGATGATTCGTTTTGTCATAGTCTTCCTCCTATAATCGGTTTTGAATATGCAATCGCCGCAAAAAAACACCCGCGAACGCCAATTTGTGCTGCCGGCGTGCCCGCTTCGGCGCTCGCACCGCAATCATGGACGAATCCGCCCTCATGCGCGGCATTTTCCTGTGCGATTTGCTGGCTTTATGATACGCCTTTTTTTGCATTTGCGCAAGAGTACAAATTTGCTTTTTCGCAATTCAAAAAAAGAAATGCAGAATGCACAGCCAAAATGCGTCTTGTTTGTGCAAAATGCATGAATCAGTGCCGTTTTCGTTCCATATTTATCCAATTTTCACCCCGCAGCGCCCGCTTTTTTTGCATCGGCGCACACCTTTTTTGCAGGCCGCCGCCCCGCCCTGCAAGCGCGCAAAAAAAAGCGATGACCCAATTTCGCGCTCCCCATTGACGCCGCCCCCGGAACTCGCTATCATTATATATATGCCTCAAAGGAGAATTCACGCCGTATGAAACACGCCGTTCCACCTGCATCCGCCAAACGCCACTCCTATCTGTTCCGGCTCGCCGTCACCTGCGTGGGCCTGCTGCTGATCCCCTGCTGCATTGCGCTGTTCGCCACGCTGCGCCACTCCTACTCCGAAATGCAGGACAGCAACCAAAAATATTATATTGAAGCCACGCAGAATTTTTCGAGCTATTTTCGCAGCACATTGGGCGACCTGCGCACCCACGCCGCCCAAATCAGCTCCGACAGCGGCAACCTCAACCGCCCCGCCTATCGGCTGCGCACCGACCAGATCGCCCGCGCGCCCTATTATTTCACCGAGGCGAGCTCGGCGCTGATGAGCTATTCCAACACCGAGCCGCGCCTCACCGGCGTTTATTACCCCCGGCAGGATTGGCTGATCACCCGAAGCTACAAATACACCGCCGACACCTGGTGCCGCGACACCATGCCCGAGCTGGACGGCAACGCCCGGGCGCGAATGCTGGCGTTTTTGCGCGCGGATGCCAACGGCGTGTTCACCCGGGTGTTCACGCTGTTTCCCGAATCCAACAGCGGCCGCGAAAAACTGATCGTGGCCGTGCCGGTGCGGCTGGGGCAAAACAGCGCGCAGTCCACCGCCGTCATGCTCTACACGCTCCAGCCCAGCTCGTTCGACACTTCGTTTTTCTTTTCGGCCACCGCCGCCAAAATGGAATTTGACGTGTACCGCCGCGAAACCGGCGAGCTGCTCATGCGCGCGGGCGAGCCGCTGCTTTCGAGCGGCGACCGCGCCGCGGTGGGGGAGAACCTGCCCATGATCGGCCAAACCGACATTCGCACCATTTCCAGCGCCAACGGCACGCCCTGCACCATTTTTCTTTCCGCCGATTCCACCGGGCAGTATGTGTTCGCATCGGTCGCGCCGCAGGACGCGGTGGAGCGCAGCAACCGCAAATACTATCACACCATGCAGATGGTGCTGCTCGGCGTGATGGGGCTGCTGGCGCTGCTGGCCGCGTCGCTGATCTATATCAACTATAAGCCCATTCACCAGCTGGCGCGCAAGGTGGGCACGAGCTCGGGCAAGGGCGAGCTGGGTGACATTTCCGGCATGATCGACAACATGACCAACGAGCTCACCGAGCAGAACATGCTCATCAAGGACTACCTGATGGAGAATATTCTCTACGGCAAACCGATTTGCGACGCCGATCTGCGGCGGCTGGGCGTGAGCGATCACACCGGCTGCTACCGCGTCTACACGCTCACCGGCGCGCCGCTCAATTCGGACGAGCGTGCGGCGGTGGTGGCCGAGGTGCTGGCCAAGTTCGGCGTGTCGATGTTCCTCACCGACATCACCCAGCGCCGCCAAACGGTGTTCACCTGCCTGCTGCCCGTCACCGGGCCCACGGGGCTCACCGAATTTTTGCGCGACTGGGTGGTGCGCCGCCGCCCGCACGACCCGTTTGTGGCGGGCGAAAAAGTGGCCACGCTGAGCGCGCTGCGCGATTCCTATCTTTCGTGCAATCCGGAACCGGCCGCCGCGCCCGCGGGCACGCCCTGCGCCGATCCGGATCGCCCCGCCAAGCTCGACTCCGAAGCGCTCGCGCAGCAGGTGCTCGTCTATTTGCAGGAGCATTTTCGCGATCAGGACATCAGCCAAACGGTGGTGGCCGACGAATTTTCGATTTCGACCTACTCGCTCAGCCGAATGTTCAAAAACCACTTTGGCCTGGGCTTTGCGGAATACATCGCGGGCCGCCGCATTGAATACGCCAAGCAGCAGCTGCTCACCACCGACCGCTCCGTGGCCGAAATTGCGGAGTCGTGCGGTCTGCCCAACGTGAACTATTTTTCGCGCCTGTTCAAAGCCACCGTGGGCACCACGCCGGGCAAGTTCCGATCGGGGAACACGGAGCAATAATACGTCAAAATCTCTTGTGCACCGGCGTGGATTGTGCTATAATAAACAGTGATCGCTAAAACGGAAGAGAGAATCCTTTTATGAAACGTTACTATTATATTGATACCGAAAACATCGGCACCGGCTGGCTGAACCTGCTCGACGCGCTCGATTCGGACTCGGTGCTCACACTGTTTTACACGCTGCATTCCACCGGCATTCCGATCGCGCATTTTGACCAACTGATGGAGGTGAACCAACGGTGCAAAATTCGCACCGTGAGCTGCAACACCGGCCGCAACGCGCTCGACTTTCAGCTCGTGACCGACCTCGGCTACCAGATCGCGCAGGATCCCGATGCGGAATACATTATTGTGTCGGGCGATATGGGCTTCGACGTGGTGGTGAACTTTTGGAAGAGCCGGAATTATCAGATTCGGCGCGCGTTCCCGGGCAATTCCGTGAAAACCGAGGAGCCGCCGCGCCGCCATGGCGGCCGCCTTCCGGAGGCCGTGCCCGTGGACGATGAGCACACGAACCCGCACGCCGAACCGACTGCTGCACCCGCCGCGCCCCGTGCAAACGAGCGCCGCAGCGAAGCACGGGTGGAAAATCCCGCGCCGCTGCGCGCCGAACCGGCTGCCGCACCTGCCGCGCCCCGTGCGAACGAGCGCCGCAGCGAAGCACGCGTGGAAAATCCCGCGCCGCTGCGCACCGAACCGACCGCCGCACCCCGCGTGCCGACGGTGGAAAATGTGATGCGTCCCAGCGCGGCGCGCGTGCAGGAAGCCGTGTCCGCCGAGCCGAAGGCGGATGCACCGGTCGTGCAGCCCGCGCGTCGGCCGGTCGTGCAGCCGCCTGTGGTGGTCTATCCGCCCGCAAGCTATGCGCACCCCGTAGAAGCCGACTCGAAACCGGCCGCGCCGGACGCCGCCGAGCCTGCGCGGCCGCAGCAGCCGAATCGCCGCCGCAAGCCCCAGTCGCCCGATGCGCACAGCGCCCCCGCCGCAGAAGCGAGCGCCCCGGCGAAACCGGCCGAACCGGCCGCCAAAAAGCCGACGCAAGCACCGGAGGCAAAGCCCGCGCCCGTACCCGCCGCGCAAAATGCCGCAAAACCGGCGGATGTGTCGGCACAAGCGCCGTCCGGCGCCAAAAAACAGCCTGCCCGCGTGCAAAATTCGGCCGAGCATCCGGCAGCGGAATCGGATGCTGCCCGCCCGCCGCGCCGTGCCGGTGAACCGGCGCAGGCAAAAAAGGCCGCGCCCGCCGCGGAACCGACCGCCGAGGACGCACCCGAGCTGATCCACACCGCACTGCGCAAAGCGAACGCCGACGCGCACTACGACGCGGTGCGCCGCATCCTCGACGAAGGCGCTGCCGTGGAAGCCAACAAACGCATGGCGTATGTTTACCGCGCGGTGCTCAAGGAGTTCGGCCAGAAAAAGGGCATTGAGCTCTACGGCGCAGTGCGTGAGTGCGCCAAACCGTATTACCGCGCCACGCTGCGCAAATAACGCAGCCAAACGCCCGCATATCTGCAAATATCGGACGCACACGCTGCGAACGGATGGGTTGCAGCCGCCCGTTGCAACCGATCGAATGAACCCATGTCGGATTTTTCATCCGGCGTGGGTTTTTATTTTTGCTTCGGCTCCACGCGTGCGCCAAAAAAACGTGCCGAGCTTTGGCGTCCGGCAATGTGTTTTGTTTTCCGCGATTTCGCAAAATCATAATTATAAGGTTCAAGAGGCGGTGCCAATTGGCGCCGCCTCTTTGTTTGAATCGTTGTTTTTTCTTAGGACAGCCGCCCCCGGCGTAACTTGTTGCTATGTTGGCTCCCCGGTCTGCTGGGTGGAAATGTGGGAAACTGCTGCGGCAGTTTTCCATATTTCCACGCATGACCGGTTGCACTGTCGGCTTACTTGGTTGTCTCCATTGTGCGCGATTGCGTCGCTTGCGACGCTCGCGCACGTGGTAGACCCCCGTGACTAATAGGGGTCTACCTTGTATCATTTGTACATTGTTATTGGTTTTTGCCTTTAGTGCTGAGGAGCCAGTCGGTAGATACTCCGTAGAAGTCCGCTAACATAGCTATCATTTCAATGCTGGGTTCTGTCCTTCCGGTTTCCCAGTTTGCAAGTGTGCTGTTGGGAATGTTCATTTCTTGAGCCGCTTCTCTTTGTGTGAATCCATTATTTTCTCTGGCTTTTTTCAGTTTTTGTGCGAATGTTTCTGCGTACATGGTTATCACCTCTGCTGCTATTATAGCATAATCACTAACTATCTTGCTGCTATTTCAGCAATTTTTCTGCTTGCAAAATAGCAGCAGATTTGCTATAATAGCAGCAGTGACAATCAAATTACAGATTGCTCCGTGAGGTGCATACAGTCGGTTGTTACGTTATTATAGGCTGCGCGCCGGAAAGTAGGTTTTGGAATGAAGGCAAAAATTAGTGGTATGGTAGTAAACGTGTACAATCGTTTGGGAAGAGATAGGGATGGCAAAGAAGTTTCCGTCCCTATGGCTGATTTCTATATTGGCCATGAAATTGTAAGAGTGGCCAGAGTGGATGATTCCTTTGCGGCTGGTGTTCTTATGGAAGATGTTCCTGTAAACATTTATGCTAATCAATACGGCCTTTCGGTCGTTTTTGATAATCAGGAATAAGGAGGTGTTTTACTATGAATTTGGCTGCTTTCTTGGCCGATACTCCTACGGTGATTTCTTCGACCGATTTTCAGTCCATTATCACTGCGCTTCAGAATCAAATTTCTGTTAGCACTGTGGTTGGGGTCGTGGCTGCTGGTATGGGAGCTTGTGTCGGTTTGGCTTTCATGTGGTGGGGCGTTCGCAAGCTCATCCGCATGATCATGGCTGCGTTCAAAAAAGGCAAGGTTTCTGCCTGATTTTCTGTCCTCGGGGGGAAGCGTTGCTTCCCTCATTTTTATTTTTGGGAGGTTTTGTTGTGATTGAATTAGCGGTGAAGTGTTATCTTGCTATTGTTGAGCAAGCTGTTCCGATTGCTATTGTATTTGGTCTTGGTAACATTCTTGTTTCTACGTTTCTTCGTACTGCTTTCGGCGGAAAGTTGGTGTTCCAATGAAAAATGATTTTTTGCGTGGATCTCTGAATCCTCTTGATCTGGTGCGTTCTCTGCGTTTTAAGCGTGATTTTTATGCTGCGCATCCGGATTATTTCCGGCCGGAGGGTCTTCTTGTCTTTTGTGGCCCTCAGGGCGCAGGTAAGACACTTTCTGCGGTGCAATATTGTCGACGTATTCTTGATGCTTATCCGGATTGTATCTTTGTAACGAATGTTGATATTCAGGGGCTTTCTAATCCTGATCGGGTTTTTCCTTATGAGGGTTTGGAAAGTTTGAAGAAGTTTGAGAATGGTTATGCTGGCGTTCTTTATCTGATTGATGAAATTCATCTTGAGTGGAATAGCTTGGAAAGCAAGAACATTGGCATTGAAGAAATGATTGAATTTGCTCAGCAGCGCAAACAGCGTAAACATATAGTCGGCACGTCTCAGGTTTACGGCCGTATTGCGAAGCCATTGCGTGAACAGATTCGGCGTGCGGTGCTTTGCCGGAATTTCGGTGGAGTGTTGCAAGTCAACGATGAAATTGATGGATTTAATACGGTTGAAAAAGACGGAAAATTGGTAACTGATACGCTGCATAAGTATATTTGGTTTCATCGTCCGGATTTGTATGCCTGTTATGATACCTATGCTAAAATGGGGCGTTATAAAAAGGAGTGGAACGGCCATGCGAGAATTGCGAGTTATTAAAGTTTTGCTTTGTGCGGTTCTGTTGATTAGTTTGTCCGCTCCTGCTGCTTGCTATGCTATAGATGTGTATGGCAGCACAACGGCAAATAGCTATGTTTCTTATTTGGCTGATTGTATGAAGAATTCGGCAGAGCATTATGTGATTTGGAGAAGTGGGGAAAATGAATATAAATTGGCTCATGGTGCTGATCTCAGTTATAGCTCTGCTGGCTTTAGCGGGAGCGTTGGCATTACTACTCTATCATATGTTTCGGGCTATGGGGCGTCTTATAATTCGTATTATACGATCTCTTTTTCGGAAGATTCGAGCTTTACTCTTTTTAATCCGCGCGCTTATCTGATTTATTCTGACTTGGGCGGTTATCCGAATATTGCGGGAGGTGTGAAATCCTATGAAGTGCAAACGGTTGTTGTTGCGTTGGTTATTCCGTTTGTCTTTGCCCTTGTTGCTCTCATTTTGTCTGCTTGGCGTCGCCGTTAGTCCAGCTTTCGCGGATAGCGGTTTCACAATTGAATTTGCTGGTACGGTAAACTATGGTGGTATTGATACTACTACAAATATGATTGATTTGGGTAGTGGTCGATATGCCTTTACGTTGGCGGATTATCAGTCTTTTTTACTATCTGGTAAGTATTCTTTCTCGGCTGGGTTTTGGTATTCCGGCGAATTTCTTTTTGAAGTGCGAACTGGGCTTGAAAATTCTGAAACAAGCCTGGTTTGTACGCTTTCGGTCGGCAATTATTCTTCGGTTCTGCGCGGTTCTTGTACGACCGATAGTACGGGATATGGCGTTTGCTCTATACCGTTTAACTTCTGCCCGGATGCTTCTTTTGATACAAATATGATTACTTTGGCAGTGTCTTGTTCTGGTACTCCGTCTTATGGTTTGGGCACTGTGCGTCCTGTGTCGGTGTCCGTGCAATCTTCGGATGATCGGCAAACGTCCGTTATTGGTGGTTTTTTTGATAAGCTCGCCGATAAGATTAAGGGCTTTTTCGACGGTCTGCTTGATGGCATTAAGGGGCTTTTTATTCCGTCTGATGGATATTTTCAATCGAAGCAAGAAGAAATTCAGTCGGCGATGGAAGATCGTTTAGGCATGGTTTATCAGGCGGGAAGTTTGCTTGGCGATGTTGTGAAGTCTTGTACTTCTGGCGCGGAAAAAGGTACAATTACTTTTCCGCAGGTCAAGTGGGAAGATGAGGTTTTGATCTCTGAGCAGGAAGTGCGGGTTATTCCGGAGGGGTTTGAGTTTTTACAAACAATCTGTAAAACGGTGACAACTATTGTTATTTGCTTGGCCTTTCTGAATATGCTCCGCTTGAAGTTCGAACAGTTTATGGGAGGGCCGTCTGATGGTGGTTGAAGCAATTATCAATGCGTTGTCGGGGTTGTTTTTGGCTCTGTTGTCTGTGATTGATATTCCGGATATGCCTGAGTCGATTCAATCGGCGGTCGCGACTGTTACGCAGTATTTGGGCGCGGGGTATGGTGTGTTATCTAACTTTGTGGATATGTCCATTGTGGGGCCGTTGTTGCTTGCTGTTGTTGTTATCGATGCAGCTTATCATGTCTACTTGTTTGTGATGTGGATTCTGCGCAAGCTGCCTTTCTTGGGGATGTCGTGATGGGAGGGGGATGGTTTGCTTTCGTACTGGAATGAGGTTGTGTCGGATGGATTAACTTATTCGGTTGATATGGTTACGCTGCGCGGATCGTTTCCAGCTATGGTTATGGATGATTGGACGTTGCCCTGGTCAATGTCGATTAAGTTTTTGGATGCTTTTGTTTCTCGGCTGCATTATTTTGAACAGCTTGGGCATTGGGATTCGCAGCATTTTGATTCTTTTTCTTTCTTGAGTTATCGGGATATGTGGACGGTTACGACTTCAACGGGGGTTGCTAAGTTCTTTTTTGGATTTCAGGGCTATCAAGATGATGCGCGCGATCTTTGGAAGATACAGTTCAATCCGAATAAACTGTTGCCGAATGATGGGCTTGTTAGTCTTGTGCGGTGGGTTTGTGATGTATCAAAGAAAAGTTCGCCGCCGTCTATTGCATCGGTTGATGTTGCTGTTGATCTTGCTTGTGCCAGATCGTATGCATTTATGGTTAAGGATGAACGGAAGTATCAGCTTGTGATGAATAGTACGGAAGATAAAACGGAATATCTTGGCTGTCGCGGCAAAATGGGATTTTGCAAGCTTTATAATAAGTCACTTGAAGCGCAGCTCTCTGAACCCCTTACTCGTTTTGAGATTACGCTTGATTTTGGGGATGGAACGTGTGTGTGTGATTTAAATCGGCTGCGTCGACTTGTACCGATTGTTTGGGTACTGCGCGATCAGCTTACTTTGGATGCGTCCATGATCTCTGGCTCTGATCTGGTGATTTTACGTCATTGCTTGCAATATCCGGATGCCCTGTCGTTGCTGGGGCGGCGGAAAAAACAGAAAGTTTCGGAGCTTATTTCTCGTCTTGCTGGTAAGTTGGATTTAGATTTTATGATTTGGGTTAAACAAATTTATGATTTGAGGGAGTTGTTGCTTTTTGGATGATGTTGTGAAATGTATGATCTATGAATATCTGTTTCGCTGTCTGGATGATGAAACAAATAATATTCGTTCTTTGGATAATCGCATTTCTTCAAGCCCCTTTCCGGCTGTTGCGTCTGATTATGTTGACTATGCATTTGCTATAGCGCGCAAGCAACACGTTGAAGATTTGGTTCGGGGGGTGTCATTGATTATTGGTCAGTACGATAATGCGACAAAACAGTAATTATAAGGTTCAAGAGGCGGTGCCAATTGGCGTCACCTCTTTGTTTGAATCGTTGTTTTTTCTTAGGACAGCCGCCCCCGGCGTAACTTGTTGCTATGTTGGCTCCCCGGTCTGCTGGGTGGAAATGTGGGAAACTGCTGCGGCAGTTTTCCATATTTCCACGCATGACCGGTTGCACTGTCGGCTTACTTGGTTGTCTCCATTGTGCGCGATTGCGTCGCTTGCGACGCTCGCGCACGTGGTAGACCCCCGTGACTAATAGGGGTCTACCTTGTATCATTTGTACATTGTTATTGGTTTTTGCCTTTAGTGCTGAGGAGCCAGTCGGTAGATACTCCGTAGAAGTCCGCTAACATAGCTATCATTTCAATGCTGGGTTCTGTCCTTCCGGTTTCCCAGTTTGCAAGTGTGCTGTTGGGAATGTTCATTTCTTGAGCCGCTTCTCTTTGTGTGAATCCATTATTTTCTCTGGCTTTTTTCAGTTTTTGTGCGAATGTTTCTGCGTACATGGTTATCACCTCTGCTGCTATTATAGCATAATCACTAACTATCTTGCTGCTATTTCAGCAATTTTTCTGCTTGCAAAATAGCAGCAGATTTGCTATAATAGCAGCAGTGACAATCAAATTACAGATTGCTCCGTGAGGTGCATACAGTCGGTTGTTACGTTATTATAGGCTGCGCGCCGGAAAGTAGGTTTTGGAATGAAGGCAAAAATTAGTGGTATGGTAGTAAACGTGTACAATCGTTTGGGAAGAGATAGGGATGGCAAAGAAGTTTCCGTCCCTATGGCTGATTTCTATATTGGCCATGAAATTGTAAGAGTGGCCAGAGTGGATGATTCCTTTGCGGCTGGTGTTCTTATGGAAGATGTTCCTGTAAACATTTATGCTAATCAATACGGCCTTTCGGTCGTTTTTGATAATCAGGAATAAGGAGGTGTTTTACTATGAATTTGGCTGCTTTCTTGGCCGATACTCCTACGGTGATTTCTTCGACCGATTTTCAGTCCATTATCACTGCGCTTCAGAATCAAATTTCTGTTAGCACTGTGGTTGGGGTCGTGGCTGCTGGTATGGGAGCTTGTGTCGGTTTGGCTTTCATGTGGTGGGGCGTTCGCAAGCTCATCCGCATGATCATGGCTGCGTTCAAAAAAGGCAAGGTTTCTGCCTGATTTTCTGTCCTCGGGGGGAAGCGTTGCTTCCCTCATTTTTATTTTTGGGAGGTTTTGTTGTGATTGAATTAGCGGTGAAGTGTTATCTTGCTATTGTTGAGCAAGCTGTTCCGATTGCTATTGTATTTGGTCTTGGTAACATTCTTGTTTCTACGTTTCTTCGTACTGCTTTCGGCGGAAAGTTGGTGTTCCAATGAAAAATGATTTTTTGCGTGGATCTCTGAATCCTCTTGATCTGGTGCGTTCTCTGCGTTTTAAGCGTGATTTTTATGCTGCGCATCCGGATTATTTCCGGCCGGAGGGTCTTCTTGTCTTTTGTGGCCCTCAGGGCGCAGGTAAGACACTTTCTGCGGTGCAATATTGTCGACGTATTCTTGATGCTTATCCGGATTGTATCTTTGTAACGAATGTTGATATTCAGGGGCTTTCTAATCCTGATCGGGTTTTTCCTTATGAGGGTTTGGAAAGTTTGAAGAAGTTTGAGAATGGTTATGCTGGCGTTCTTTATCTGATTGATGAAATTCATCTTGAGTGGAATAGCTTGGAAAGCAAGAACATTGGCATTGAAGAAATGATTGAATTTGCTCAGCAGCGCAAACAGCGTAAACATATAGTCGGCACGTCTCAGGTTTACGGCCGTATTGCGAAGCCATTGCGTGAACAGATTCGGCGTGCGGTGCTTTGCCGGAATTTCGGTGGAGTGTTGCAAGTCAACGATGAAATTGATGGATTTAATACGGTTGAAAAAGACGGAAAATTGGTAACTGATACGCTGCATAAGTATATTTGGTTTCATCGTCCGGATTTGTATGCCTGTTATGATACCTATGCTAAAATGGGGCGTTATAAAAAGGAGTGGAACGGCCATGCGAGAATTGCGAGTTATTAAAGTTTTGCTTTGTGCGGTTCTGTTGATTAGTTTGTCCGCTCCTGCTGCTTGCTATGCTATAGATGTGTATGGCAGCACAACGGCAAATAGCTATGTTTCTTATTTGGCTGATTGTATGAAGAATTCGGCAGAGCATTATGTGATTTGGAGAAGTGGGGAAAATGAATATAAATTGGCTCATGGTGCTGATCTCAGTTATAGCTCTGCTGGCTTTAGCGGGAGCGTTGGCATTACTACTCTATCATATGTTTCGGGCTATGGGGCGTCTTATAATTCGTATTATACGATCTCTTTTTCGGAAGATTCGAGCTTTACTCTTTTTAATCCGCGCGCTTATCTGATTTATTCTGACTTGGGCGGTTATCCGAATATTGCGGGAGGTGTGAAATCCTATGAAGTGCAAACGGTTGTTGTTGCGTTGGTTATTCCGTTTGTCTTTGCCCTTGTTGCTCTCATTTTGTCTGCTTGGCGTCGCCGTTAGTCCAGCTTTCGCGGATAGCGGTTTCACAATTGAATTTGCTGGTACGGTAAACTATGGTGGTATTGATACTACTACAAATATGATTGATTTGGGTAGTGGTCGATATGCCTTTACGTTGGCGGATTATCAGTCTTTTTTACTATCTGGTAAGTATTCTTTCTCGGCTGGGTTTTGGTATTCCGGCGAATTTCTTTTTGAAGTGCGAACTGGGCTTGAAAATTCTGAAACAAGCCTGGTTTGTACGCTTTCGGTCGGCAATTATTCTTCGGTTCTGCGCGGTTCTTGTACGACCGATAGTACGGGATATGGCGTTTGCTCTATACCGTTTAACTTCTGCCCGGATGCTTCTTTTGATACAAATATGATTACTTTGGCAGTGTCTTGTTCTGGTACTCCGTCTTATGGTTTGGGCACTGTGCGTCCTGTGTCGGTGTCCGTGCAATCTTCGGATGATCGGCAAACGTCCGTTATTGGTGGTTTTTTTGATAAGCTCGCCGATAAGATTAAGGGCTTTTTCGACGGTCTGCTTGATGGCATTAAGGGGCTTTTTATTCCGTCTGATGGATATTTTCAATCGAAGCAAGAAGAAATTCAGTCGGCGATGGAAGATCGTTTAGGCATGGTTTATCAGGCGGGAAGTTTGCTTGGCGATGTTGTGAAGTCTTGTACTTCTGGCGCGGAAAAAGGTACAATTACTTTTCCGCAGGTCAAGTGGGAAGATGAGGTTTTGATCTCTGAGCAGGAAGTGCGGGTTATTCCGGAGGGGTTTGAGTTTTTACAAACAATCTGTAAAACGGTGACAACTATTGTTATTTGCTTGGCCTTTCTGAATATGCTCCGCTTGAAGTTCGAACAGTTTATGGGAGGGCCGTCTGATGGTGGTTGAAGCAATTATCAATGCGTTGTCGGGGTTGTTTTTGGCTCTGTTGTCTGTGATTGATATTCCGGATATGCCTGAGTCGATTCAATCGGCGGTCGCGACTGTTACGCAGTATTTGGGCGCGGGGTATGGTGTGTTATCTAACTTTGTGGATATGTCCATTGTGGGGCCGTTGTTGCTTGCTGTTGTTGTTATCGATGCAGCTTATCATGTCTACTTGTTTGTGATGTGGATTCTGCGCAAGCTGCCTTTCTTGGGGATGTCGTGATGGGAGGGGGATGGTTTGCTTTCGTACTGGAATGAGGTTGTGTCGGATGGATTAACTTATTCGGTTGATATGGTTACGCTGCGCGGATCGTTTCCAGCTATGGTTATGGATGATTGGACGTTGCCCTGGTCAATGTCGATTAAGTTTTTGGATGCTTTTGTTTCTCGGCTGCATTATTTTGAACAGCTTGGGCATTGGGATTCGCAGCATTTTGATTCTTTTTCTTTCTTGAGTTATCGGGATATGTGGACGGTTACGACTTCAACGGGGGTTGCTAAGTTCTTTTTTGGATTTCAGGGCTATCAAGATGATGCGCGCGATCTTTGGAAGATACAGTTCAATCCGAATAAACTGTTGCCGAATGATGGGCTTGTTAGTCTTGTGCGGTGGGTTTGTGATGTATCAAAGAAAAGTTCGCCGCCGTCTATTGCATCGGTTGATGTTGCTGTTGATCTTGCTTGTGCCAGATCGTATGCATTTATGGTTAAGGATGAACGGAAGTATCAGCTTGTGATGAATAGTACGGAAGATAAAACGGAATATCTTGGCTGTCGCGGCAAAATGGGATTTTGCAAGCTTTATAATAAGTCACTTGAAGCGCAGCTCTCTGAACCCCTTACTCGTTTTGAGATTACGCTTGATTTTGGGGATGGAACGTGTGTGTGTGATTTAAATCGGCTGCGTCGACTTGTACCGATTGTTTGGGTACTGCGCGATCAGCTTACTTTGGATGCGTCCATGATCTCTGGCTCTGATCTGGTGATTTTACGTCATTGCTTGCAATATCCGGATGCCCTGTCGTTGCTGGGGCGGCGGAAAAAACAGAAAGTTTCGGAGCTTATTTCTCGTCTTGCTGGTAAGTTGGATTTAGATTTTATGATTTGGGTTAAACAAATTTATGATTTGAGGGAGTTGTTGCTTTTTGGATGATGTTGTGAAATGTATGATCTATGAATATCTGTTTCGCTGTCTGGATGATGAAACAAATAATATTCGTTCTTTGGATAATCGCATTTCTTCAAGCCCCTTTCCGGCTGTTGCGTCTGATTATGTTGACTATGCATTTGCTATAGCGCGCAAGCAACACGTTGAAGATTTGGTTCGGGGGGTGTCATTGATTATTGGTCAGTACGATAATGCGACAAAACAGTAATTTTGTATAATTGCTAAGAATCCGAGCGCCCCGTGCCGGGCTTGTGTGGCCGGACGGCTCATCACAAAAAAATCGCCCCCGGCCTCAGCGGTTTTCCGCCTTGGCCGGGGGTTCATTCGTTATTCGTCCACCGGAATTTTCTGCATCTGTTCGATCTTGCGGCGATAAACCTCCGCCTGCGGAATGCGCTGCGCGTATTGCACGCGGAACAGCGTGCGCAGCATGTCGTTGTGCGCCTCGCACTGGAAGTTATTGAGCACATGCGCCGCGCGCTGCCGCTCCTCGTCGTTCGCCAGCCCCTCCGGATGGAATCCAAAGGTCAAAAAGTCGGTATACCCCGCGGCAATCATGCTCCAGCCCTCGGCCAGCGCGTCCAGCTCCGCATCATCGGCAAGCGGTGCGGACAGCTCATCCAAATAATGCAGCACCCGCGCCCTTTGCGCGCCTTGCAGCAGCGTCACACCGTCCGGCTCCTGCCGATACGGCAGCAGTTCAAAGCGGGCGGGCGCGCCTTTTTCGAGCGTCAGCCGCGTCAGATAGCCGTAGCTCCATGCGTCGCGTGCCGGAATCATATCCAACGTTGGAAAATACAGGTTCCCCATGCTGTACACGATCGGCGCGCCGTGATAATATTCCGCTCCCTGCATGCAGTGCGTGTGCCCCGCGATCACCGCGTCGGCGCCAAACTCAACGAACAGCCGGTAGCGCTCGACCGTGCGCGGCGACGGATACGGGTTCTGCTCGTTGCCGCCGTGGAAAAACACCACCACAAAGTCCGCCGATTCCTTTGCCCGGCGGATCGCATGGTAGGCCCGGCCCATCGCAAAGACCGCCGACCCCGGCTCCGTGCGCGACGCGCCGCCAAATTCGTTTTCGCACATGCCGATCACCGCCGTGCGCAGGCCGTTTTGATCGATCATCAGCGGTTCATAGGCGCGGGCAATGGTTTCGCCTGCGCCAAAATACGGGATCCCCCGCGCCTGCAAATTTGCAAACGTGTGATGCATGCCGCTCGTCCCGTGATCGCCGAAGTGGTTGTTCGCCAGGCAGACCGCATCGAACCCGCCCGCGCGCACCAAGTCGGCATTTTCGGGCCAGCCGTAAAGGCACGGCCCGGATTTCACGATCGGCGCAACCTCTGCATCGGTCAGCAGCGGATTTTCCAGGTTTGCAATGGCATAATCGGCGCCCGCGGTCACGGCGGCCACCTCCGCCATAATTTTTTTCGCGTTTGCGCCGCTTGTGCCCGTTTTGTTGTTGTGCGTGTTGATATCGCCGCCAAACACCATGGTGAATTTTTCGTTCATTCCGGCTTCCCCAAATCGAATGCGAGCGGCAGCCCGGCCATCACGCGGTCCGCGTTGTCCTGAAGGAACGGCCGCCCGGCGCGCACATCTTCAATAAAATCGAAGAAAATTTGATAGTCCCGCACCTCATGATAGTGCACACGATCGCGGAACACGCATGCAATGTGATCCTCCGCGCCCAGCGCGCGATACACCGCGCGGGCCGCGCGATAGGTTTGGTAGCTTCCGCGCGGATTGCCCCAAATATCGTTGATGCAGTCCGTTTCAAGTAGCCAGCGCGGCGCGACCGCCGCCTTGAGAAAATGCTGGTCAAACGGCAGCTCCGCTTCGCGGCCGACATAGGCGGGCGCATCCGGCCCGAGCCAGAACGGAATCACGCGCACCAGATCGGCGAGCGTTTCGCAGGCGTGGTCATGCTGCGGGCTGTCCGGCGCTTCGTGCTGCTCATAGCGGAAGCAGCCCGCGCCCGCCGCGCCCGAGCAGTTGGTGTTGCAAAATGTGATGCGCGGGTCGGTGGCCGCCGCGAGCAGCGTGGTTTTGCCGCCGCGCGAATGGCCGGTGACGGCAATCGCCTGCGGGTCGATGAGCTCCGGCAGCTGCATCAGCGCGTCCACCGCGCGGTGGTAGCCCCACGCCCACGCCGCCAGCGCGCCGAACCGGGCTTCGGGATACACTTCGTATAAGCCGCCGTGGCGCGCATGGCTGCGTGCATCGCGGAACACGTCCATCGCGAGCACCGTGCGGTTGAAGCTCCCCACCGCAAAGCCGCGTTGGTTCGCATCGCGCACCACTTCGTCGTTCAAATAGCGGAAGCAGCCGTCGCCGTCGAGCACCACCGGGCACGGGCCCTGGACATCCCGCGGCAGGCGCAGCTTCAGCTCAAAGCGCACGGTTTTTTGCCGGGTGCCCGCCGTGATCAGATAGGTTTTTACCTCGCTGTCCACAAACAGCGGCAGCAGCTCAAACACCTCCGGCTCTGGCGGCATGCCGCCATAGAGCAGCGGCACCACATCGGCAAGCAGCTCTGCGCGCTTTTGCGGCCATTGCGCCGAATCCGTCATGCGCGAGCCATCGTGCATCCGCAGCGGGTCGGGCAGTTGGCCCAGCACACGATCATACGAAAAATCCATATTCGTCCCTCACTTTTTCCGTTCAAAAATAGGTTTACAGCTTTATTTTACACGCGTGAGGGGCAAAATGCAACCCTTTTTCGCAATAAAACAAATTTTTCGTGCGAATTGCAATCTTTTATTGTTAATATCACGCTTTTGCTCCGTCACATCCCCCATTTTCCCTTTGTGGACGCTCGAAAACGGCGCGCCCACCCACTTTGCACTGCTGCGGCAAGGCGCGCAAAAGGCGCGGGGGCCGCATTGTTTGGATGAGCGGACAACACTGCCCGCGGCACGCCGCGCAAAAAAGCGGCGCCCCGTTTCACCGGAACGCCGCCCTGCATTGCATTCGTTATTTGATCCGCATTGCGCGCATCGCGTTGATCACCGCGAGCACCATCACGCCCACGTCGGCAAAAATCGCGAGCCACATGCTTGCCATACCCAGCGCACCCAAGATCAGGCAGACGGCCTTGACCGCCAGCGCAAACACAATGTTTTCGCGCACCACATGCAGCGTGTGCACCGCAATGCGCATGGCCAGCGAGATCTTGAGCGGATTGTCGTCCATCAGCACCACGTCGGCTGCTTCAATGGCGGCATCGGAGCCCAGCGCGCCCATCGCGATGCCCACATCCGCGCGCGAAAGCACCGGCGCGTCGTTGATGCCGTCGCCCACGAACGCCACCTTTTCTTTTTCGCCCTTGGCGGCCAGCACCTGCTCCACCACCTGCACCTTGTCGCCCGGCAGCAGCTCGCTGTGCACTTCGTCAATGCCGATTTCGTCCGCCACGCGCGCCGCCGCCGCCTTCACGTCGCCGGTGAGCATGATCGTGCGCTTCACGCCGCGCTGCTTGAGCTGCGCGAGCGCTTCCTTCGCGTCCGGCTTCACCACATCCGAAATGGTGATATAGCCCTGATACGCGCCGTCCGCCGCCACGAACACCTCGGTGCCGGCGTGCGGCGTTTCGGGCGGCACCACGCCCACGCGCGCCATCAGCTTGCCGTTGCCCGCATACACCGTGCGGCCGTCCACCGTGGCCTTCACGCCGCAGCCGGTGATCTCCTCAATGCCGCTCACGCGCGTCAGGTCGATTTCGCGGCCGTAGGCGCGCTTGAGGCTTTGGCCGATCGGGTGATTCGACGCGCTTTCGGCAAACGCCGCTTCCTCGAGCAGCGCGTCGGCCGTCACACCCGCCGCCGGGAACACCCCCGTGACCTCGAACACCCCGCGGGTGAGCGTTCCGGTTTTGTCGAACATCATGTATTTTACATCCGCGAGCGCCTCAAGGTAGTTCGAACCTTTGACCAGCACGCCGTTTTTGGACGCGCAGCCAATGCCCGCAAAAAAGCTCAGCGGAATCGAGATCACCAGCGCGCACGGGCAGCTGATAACCAGGAACGTGAGCGCGCGCACGATCCAGTCCGTCCACTGCGGCGGCAGTCCCATCAGCAGCCGCACCACCGGGCCCAGTACCGCCAGCGCCAGCGCGCCGTAGCACACCGCGGGGGTGTAGTAGCGCGCGAACTTGGTGATGAAGTTTTCGGAGCGCGATTTTTTCATGCTCGAGTTCTCCACCAAATCGAGGATCTGCGACACGGTGGATTCGCCGAACTCCTTGGTGGTGCGAATGTGCAGCTCGCCCGTGAGGTTGATGCAGCCGCTGATCACCGCGTCGCCCGCCTGCGCGTCGCGCGGCACGCTTTCGCCCGTGAGCGCGCTGGTGTTCAGCGTGGTGCGGCCGTCGGTGATCACACCGTCGATCGGCACCTTTTCGCCCGGGCGCACAATGATCTCGGTGCCCACCTCCACCTCATCGGGGTCCACGCGCACGAGCTTGCCGTCCTGCATCACGTTCGCGTAGTCCGGCCGAATGTCCATCAGCGCGGCAATGCTGCGGCGGCTTTTGCCCACCGCCACGCTCTGAAACAGCTCGCCGATCTGATAAAACAGCATTACCGCCGCGCCCTCGCGAAAATCGCCCAGCGCCAGCGCGCCCACGGTGGCCACCGCCATCAAAAAGTTCTCATCAAACACCTGTCCGTTGCGAATGCCTTTCGCGGCGCGCCAAAGAATGTCGTATCCGATTACAAAATACGGAACCAAATAGCACACCACGCGCACCGCCTGCGGCAGCGCGAGCACCGTGTCGAGCACCCACACCGCGGCCAACAGCACCAGCGCCGCAATAATGCGAATCAAAACTTTTTTCTGCTTCTTGTTCATCGCTACACCCTCCCGGCTCTGCAACGCCGCACGATCTCACAAAAAGATCTCGCAGTCGTCCTCCACCTTTTTGCAGTTGCGGTAAGCTTCCTGCATC
>CAKUME010000003.1 GCA_934667575.1 uncultured Eubacteriales bacterium
CAGCGTGATCTTGTTATAGATCCACGCATTTGCATCGCCCCACGCCTTTTTGATTCCGGCCCAGCAGTTTTCGGCCGCGCTTTTAATCTTGTCCCAGTTGGCCACGATCACGGGTATCGGGATAAGCATCGCGATAAATATCTCGAGCATTTTGGTGAGGATGTCGCACACCACGTCGTTCGCCGCAATCTTCTGGAAAATGTCTCCAATGAGATTAAAAACGGTGGTAATGACACCGCCGCCCCAGTTTGCGACCGGCTCCAAAAACTCGTCCCACAGCTTTTTGCCGACCTTGTAAAGCAACTCGGCCGCGCCGGAAAGAATTTTAAACGCCGCCGGCAATCCGTCGTTGATAGTCCATACGCTCAACGGCAGGATGATTTTTTCGGCAATAAAACCGACGATCGGCTCGAGCACCTTGCGAAATTGGTTAAAAGACGCGGACAGTTTGGAAAAATCAAACATGCCCGAAATCTTTTTGCCAAGGGCTTCCGCCGCCGCGTCGCCCCTGGCCGAAATCGTGTCGTAGTCCACGCCGGAATCGGATGATCCGGAATCGGAATCACTCTTGCTGAGAATATTGAGCTCGTCAAATCCGGCCAGCGACCGTTTGAGCGACTTTGCCATGCCCGCCGTCTTTTGCAGCGACTTTGTCGCAGAGAGCGACTGCGCATAGGTCTTGCCAAAAACGCCGGACACAAACGAGGCCACCGTGCGTGCAGCACTGGCCAGGGCCGACATTAACCGATTTAATGCGGGCAAAATGGCCTGATAAATCGGCGTAAAAGCAACCTGCAAATTTGCTTTGAGGTCATTAAGGTGCCGCTTAAACTCGGTGCTGCTCTCGGACGCCGAAGTGATTGCCTTGCGCAGCAATCCAAAACCGGCGGCCAATATCGCAAATGGGATGGCCGTTGCAAGCCCCCGCATGCTGGTCAGTGCGGCACGGCCGGTGACGCCCACCCGGCTGATTCCCTTTGCGCTCGTTGTTGCAGCGGACAACCACGATCCGGCTTGTGCTCGAGCCGCAGCCCTGGTGCGCGACTGCTGGCGTTTTAACGCTGCCGCACGCGCCTTTTCCTCACGCTGGAGCGCCCGGATGGACGCATTGGCGGCTTTTTCCGCCGCACGTTTCTGCGCCGCTGCGGATTTCTCGGCGGCGCGCTGTGCTGCGGCGGCTGCCTTTTGTACAGGGGCATTGAGCTTTGCTTGGGCGGCATAGATTTGC
Organism: uncultured Eubacteriales bacterium; assembly: GCA_934667575.1. Taxonomy (GTDB): domain Bacteria; phylum Bacillota; class Clostridia; order Oscillospirales; family Acutalibacteraceae; genus RGIG4076. The sequence goes on from CAKUME010000003.1 coordinate 1,229, forward strand.
GCCTGCAGCGATATAATCCGGCTCTCGGTCTGGTTGGCCTGTGCAATCAGCTTATCCAGCGCCGCACTGCCGTCCGTGCCAATCTTATCAAATGCCGCGTCGATCTCGGCCGACTTGCGCCGTGCCTGCTCCATCTGATCGCGCAGATTTGCAATCTTTTGCGTCAGCAGCTCGGCCGGAGTTTGCGCCGCCGTGAATGCGCGGTCCATGTCCACTTCGGGACCGGATGCCTTTTGCGCGGCGTAATTGTCAATCGACTGCTGGATCGCCTTGCGGTCAACCGACTGGTACTTGCCCAGTGTGACGGTGCGCACCGGCACCTTTACCGGCGTTTTTTGCGTCTCCGCATTGGCACGCTCGATGCAGCGCCGCACGGCATCTTTGAGTGACTGCTGCACCTCGGCGTCAGAAAATCCGCTCGCTACCGCTGCGCCGGCCTTTTGGCCGACAGTGTCAAACGACTTTGTCGCGGCCGCCTGTGCGCGCTTGGCAATCTCGCTGACCTGCGCCGTGACCGTGTCACGCACAATTAAGTCGAGCGAGATTGCGCCCACGCTTGTTACCTGATCTGCCACATCATCACCTCCCCACAAGCCCGGCGAGCATGTGCTCGAGATCGGCCATCTGCCGCTCCCATGCCGCCCGATTTTCGGGGGCCTGCATCTGCCGCGCCTGTTTTTGCGCTCGGAATTGCTGCCACTCGGTCCGGATGCGGCGCTGCTCCGGCGTGAAGTGCTGCAAAATGTCCTTGTCCTGCTCCATCCGCGTGCTGACGACGCGCCCGAGCGGCGTATCGTCCATCAATCCGCTGACCATCTTTGCCCAGTCGGAATATCGCAGATCATCCTGCGCCGACGGCAGCACGCCGTACTGCTTGGCGATGCTCTGCTCGATCAGCACGCGGTCATAGTCCATGTCGTACCACTCGTCAGATGGCGTGGAGGTCGGTTTTTCCGCCCTGAAATCGGCGCGCAACATCCTCCGGGGTCTCGCCGGTAATCACGGCCATGACCGTCTCAAACAGGCGCATGTAGGCGGGGAACGGCAAGTCCATCGCGGCGATTTCTTCGGCCGCATCCTCGCCGAGCGTCATTTTCAACACGTCGTCCATCACTTGCAGATCGCCCCGATCTGCGCCGTCGGAGCGCTTCGCGACCCGGTCAAAGGTGCTTTTGCGGTCGTCCACCGGGTACACCTTATCGCCGAGCCGGATTTCCGGCCGTTCGGTCAGCAGTGCGCCGTCAATTGTATACATCTTCATTCTAACATCGTCCCTTTCGCATAAAATAATAGCCCCCGCATTTGCGAGGGCTATGTTGCTATCAGATTGTAGGTCAGCCGGTGGACGCCTCGGTAAACGTCGGCTTGCCATTGCTGTGGATGTCAAACTCCAGCTTATCCACGTTGGTGCTGTCGCCGCCGCCAGGCGTCTTTACGTCGATCACGCACGGCATGGTCAGCTTGGCACCGGAAGGGAACTCCCACTCAAATTCCGAGTTGCAGTCCTGTCCGGTTTTCCATGCCAGGCCGGCAATGTAGTCGTTGCCGGCATCGCCGATACTGCGCTTGCCGGACATCGAGATGGTGATCTTTTTGCCGGTCATCAGCGCGTGGCCCCAGCCCTCCGCCTCCATCGGCGTCCACTCTTCCAGCGTGCCGTCCACCGACACCGAAAAGGATTCCATTTCGGCAATGGTCTTTTTCGTGGTGTCCGACGCACTGGTTTTCACTTTAAAAACGTTGTTGAATACGGGGAAAACCCCGGTTGCAGTTGCCATAGTGCTCACTCCTCATAAATGATTTTTGCGCGTATCACATACTCGCATATGCCTCTGTCGTCGCGCCCGACCGAGATCGGGGCAGCGCCCGGATCCACCAGCACAATGCGGGCATCCCCGGCCGTGCCGGATGCACCGCGCAGCAGCGCCCAGAGGTCGGATGCTTTGCGCTCCGCGGCCGTGGGCGTGCCTGTCCAGTGCACCAGCAGCTTGACCCGCCGGGTCTGCATGTGTGTCTGATCGGCTCCGCCGAGGCACAGGCGGACGGGCTCCTCACGGTCGTCGCTGTACACGCCGAGAAACTGATCGGCGCTGCCGTCGATGATGCCGCAGGCGATTTTGTCCGTCAGCGTCGGGTCCAGCGATTGCAGCCAGTCCCGTACATCCGCAAGCAGCAGCATTATAATCCCTCCTGCTTTAAGTTGGCGGCAAATGTGTGCGCCGCAAAGTTCTTGTTTGCGCCGGTCAGCCAGGGCTCAAGCCAATACGCGCCCGCATTTGCGTTGTTTGCGCGTTGGAAATGATACTCCGGATGATAATACAGCCGCCGGGCCTGCGGGGACCCGGTAACGAGGTGCGCGTGGATTTCGTCGCCAACGCGCTCCACGTCGTAAAACGTCTGATTATTTTGCATGTTGCCGGTGTCAAAGGGCATCACGGCTGCGCTGCGTACCTCGGTCAGCAACGCGTCCACCGTTTTGGCCGCTGCACGCGTCGCTTTGTCATCAAGCTCATTGAGGGCGCGCATGTCCAGTGTAATGCTCATATCACATCAGCTCCAATTGTGTAAAATTCACCGTGCCATCCGGATTGCGGGCGCGGGAGGCGCGGTAAATGCGGCGTTTGGTACGGCCGTCCCCGATCACCGCCGTGCCGGAGATATCCTGCCCGGGCAGTGGGTCGCCGGGGAGCAGTGCAACTGCTTCCAGCCGCACCAGCCTGCGCTCGGCGTCCAAAATCTCACGGGACTTTTCGGAGTAGTTGCAGCGCCCCGTGTATGCCGTGGTTTCAGCTGGCGCGCCGTCCGCGGTCACGCCGGACGTCCACACAATCCGGATGGGCGTGGTGCACACCGCATCCGGCACCAGCTGCGGCCAGATCATCCAATCACCCCACACATCAACCCCGTCTGCATCAGCGGGGACGTGACCTCGGCGCACGTCTGCACACCGGAGATCTGTTGTATCACGCTCTTGTCCCAGGCCATCGACACACCGTTGATGCTGTACGACGCAAGCGGATTGTCCAGCAGCTCACCGTACCGTCGCCGGAAATCCACTTGCCGAGTGATCGCGAGCTTAACGAGCTGCTGCTGGTACGGCGTCAGCGCGTCAAAACCGCGCGCTGTGATGCGGTTATATGTCAAGGCGTTGATCGCCTCTTCCGCATCGGCAATGGCGCGCTCAAGCTCCGTGTCGGTCAGCTCGGCGGGGTCACGGCTCAGGGCGAGATACTCTGCGGCGGTCAGCATCATCGTGCATCACCGCCTTACGCGGTCACGGCCGTCTGCCACTTGTAGATCAGATCCGGCGTCAGCGCCTTGACGCCGTAATCGTAAAACAGCGACATGGCGTAATCGTTGGACAGCGGGATTTTTTCGGGCGCGCTGTACGGGCGGGAGATCACCGGCTCCGCGACCGCGCCGGTGACCATCAGCAGGCCGTGGGTCGTGGTGGTCTTGGTCTTGCCGGATTCGGCCGGTGCAGTCGTGACCGGCATACGCGTGCAGCTATACACGCGCACACCGTGGTACATGCCAAACTCTTCCCCGGCGGTGTCCACGTTGGGGTTAGCCTGCGCGTCCAAAAAGGTGCGCAACTCTCCGTACTTGGCCGGGGTCAGCACGAGCGCCATCAGGCTGCGATCCACGCCGTCGGTGTAGTCGTTTTTGAGCGTCTCAAGCTGCTGGATCATGCCCTCGACAATGTCCTGGATTTTTGCGTTAGACGCCGGGGTGTACGCCGTGCCGGCAGTCGCGGCCGCTTCAAAAAATGCGCGGTCGAGCTGTGCGGCCATTGCCTGCACATGGTTGTCCGCCCGGCGCGCCATGATACTGCCCACGCCAAAGGTGTCCAGGTCAAATTTTGCGCACTCCTCAACAATTTCTTTGTGCTGGTCGAGGTTGACGGTGGTGGGCGGCGCTACGAGCTTATCGCCCTTTGCCGCGGTACGCGCGGTGCCGTAGGCTTTCGGGCTGGCGTTCACAAAGCGCCGGAATTCCACCGAGCCCGCCGCCGGGTTGCCGGTATAGAGCTGAGATTTGAGCGTGGCCGAGAGCGTGGACTTCTGCACATTCTCGATCACCTTGCCGTAGATCTCCGAGAGATCCGCTTTCGCGCTGTTGCTTGCCATCAGGCTGATTGCATTGGTTCTTGCCATAAGAGATCATCCTCCGTTGTTAAAAAATAGTGACGCCCAGCGCAGCACCCGGAGCTTGTTCCGTCGGTTTGCCCTGCTGTGCGCCCACTTTGATACCGCCCGTTTTGTTGTCTTGTTTCCAATCCGGATGCCGTTTCAGGACGGTTTTCAGAGCATCGCGGATGCTGTCCTCATCGGGCTCATCGCCCGACTTTTCGACCTCGTGCAGCGCCAGCAGCACCGCGTCCTCTGCGAGGTCGCTGCGCACACCGTTGCGCACCGCTTCGAGCTGCGCGCGGACGGTCGTAAGCTCCCGCTGCACGGCTGCATCGGCCTGTGCGGGCTGCTGCGTCTGTGCGTCCGGTTGAGCTGCGGCCGCAGGAGTGGCCTGTTTCGCAAGTTTTTTCCGCTCGCGTGCCAGGCGCTTTTCGATCAGCGCATCCAATTCGGCTTGCGTCTGCGGCAAATCCGATTGCTGCTGCGTCTGCGGTTCGGCCTGCGCGCCCGTTTCGGGTTGCGGGTCTTGCTGCGGGTCCTGCGTGGTCTTTTTGTTGTTGTCGTCCATCTGATTTTCCTCCGTTTTTCGCCCGTCGGCGTTGGTATCCGTGCAGTTTAACGTCTCCGGCACGTTTATGGACGCAAAAAAGCCGACGCAGGCAAAAATATGCTTGCGTCGGCTTGATTATTGAGTTTTAACTTGCCGGTAACTTGCCGGTAACTTGCTTACTGGCCGCGGCCCGGGTCCCATGCCCAATTGTAGAGCTCTTTGTATGCAGCAACCACTTCCGACGGAGCATCCGGCCGAAGTTTACTTCCATCCATATATGGCTCTACCTTGTCCCAAAGTTTCTTTTCTCGCTCAGTCCACATCAATCGTCTACCCCTTTCATTGCCATCCATTCCGCTTCGACCTCATCAAAGCGGCCAAAGCTAAAGTTTGAATATGCGTATTTGCTTATTCTTATTGCATTATACTCGTTTATCCCAGCCTTGTCAATGGTTTTCTTTGCCTTTTTGCAAAGCTCTTGTAAATATAAATCATAATTTTCCCGTGTGATATTCCACCCCACGGCACGGAAGTTTTCGGCCTGTTTGAGATGCCACATTTCGTGCTTTTCGATAAAGCCCAAAAAGCCACCTACGTCCTTCATGACATCCTCATCTGTAACTTGCGGAGTATAGTATACCACATGTTCGACCGGATCATACTTACCAAATGCGGAAAGTTCTTCCGGGCTGACTATGACGATTTTGGGCTTGCGATCAGCTGCAATGCCCCACAGCTTTAATGCGGCTTCAGTGCGCTGATTTATATCGTGCAGCGCTTTCGGCTTAATGCGCGCTCTGTCCGAAATAAACACATTGTTATAGGTTTCCACCGCGCGCACCTGCACATCAACTTCTGGCCGGATTGGCATTGTAATGTCTTGCTCTCCTCGTGTGACCGGGCGGTACAGCTGTTCCGGCGCCGGCGGTGCGGTATGTACCTGCTCTTTCCACGGGTCTCGCCGCAGCACGTCTGCGTGTGCAGCGACGAATTCGCGCAATTCCTTTTGCGCGGCCTTTCGCTGCTGCATATACTTTTTGGCGTTTTGAGGGTCAGTGCATCCGATTTCCAGCCGCTTGGCCTGCCGCAGCTTACGCTCAAGCGCCCGCTGCTGCTGCTCCAATTGTGCGTTGTTGCGCACAACGGCTGCATCCAGCGGCCGCGGTTTGGTGCTGACCCCCTCATACCAGGTCGATAAAGTGTGACGGCAATTCGGGTGAAAAAGCCCGTTTTGGACGGCGACGGACAACAGCGGATACCATTTGCCGTTTGTGCTGTGCCCTTGATCTCCGCTGCGCTCGCCGTTAAACGCGCCGAACACATCGTCAATATACACGCGCCCCTGCCACGGGAGACAGGTTTCGGAGCAGCCGCCATACTGGCTGACCAACACCGTGTCCACACCCAGCTCCGCGCGCTGTGCCGCATCGCCTTGCAGTTTGGCGCGGGTCGCGGCCGTGCGCAGCGCCATCTCGGTATAGTCCGCAATATTGACACGGCGGCCGTCCTTGTACTCAATGCAGGTAATACCCGCGCGCAGAAAATCCGCAACGGCCATGTCAATGGCCTTTGGCAAGGTCGTCGCCCCGGCTGCCATGGCCAGCTCTGCCTTGTGCAGCGTCTGCCGGTACACATCATCCATCATCCGCAGCGCGGCGATGGATGCCTTTTGCTCGAGCTGCTGCGTCTCCGCAAGCAGCGCATCCATGCGATACCGGTTGACGCCGAAAAACTTCGGCTGCGCGTCGGATTCCGGCTGCGCTTCGGCGTACTGATCTTCCAGCATATCGCGCGTTTCCGGTTCGATCTGCGCCATGCAGGCCGCTATAATCTTGCGGTTCTCGTCGGTGTAGTGCCGGATTTCCCGCAGCTTTTCGGCCTGCCAGGCGGGCCATTGGAAGCCCTCATCGCGCTCCCACGCCTTGTGCCGCAGCAGGTTGCGTTTCAGGCTGGCGATCAGGTCCAGTTCCAACCGCGCGAACAGCTCCGCGATCTGCTTCCACGTCAGCAATCAATTCACCCCCGACTGCCGGCTCTGCGGCATCTGCGACCCCGCGCATCTGTTTAATGCGCTGCACCTCGGTCTCTTTCCAGCGGTCGTCCTTGCTGCCGCCCCACAGCTCGTCCACGGCCGCCTCAATGCTCATCAGCGACGCGGTGGACGCTTTGGCCAGCGTTTCGACGCGGGAATCGAAGTCCGGCGCGCCGTACTCTCCAAAGGACACCGACGCGTCATACGCGCCAGGCATGTTGCCGTGCATCAGATCATCCGCAATCAGCACGATCTCGGCCAGCTTCGGCAGCGCCTTTTCGAGCGCGTCCGTGATTGCGTTCCGGGTGAAGCCGGTGACGTCCTTTTTTTCCCGCTGCGCGTCGGCGCTGGACATTTTACCAACGTCAATGCCGAGCGTCGCGGGGGACATGATGCCTTGCAGGCACCGATCTACCGCCGCGCTGTACGACGCCGTAAATGCCTCATACCGGATATCCGCCTGCTGCATCTCGACTTTGGGCGGCGTGCCGGTCTCGGCCAGCACCGTGTCCGTCACCACAAAATTGGACTTAAAATACGACGGCGTGGTGAGCGTGCCGTTTTCCGGGTTGCGTGGAATCAGCCGCTCCGGGATGTAGCGCATCACGCGGCCGGCACGGATGGCGTCCAGCCATTGACTGACGATCTCGTCCAACATGTCAAATGCGTCCGTCTTGCAGCTGTACAGGCTGCGCCCCCGGTTTGGCCAGCGGCTCGAACGGAAGAACCGCAGCGGGACCGCCAGCATAATGTCTGCGTCAAACGAGATGTTGTGCAGCTGCGCCAGCTCCGGCACATCCGTGAGCGGACACGGCGCGCCGTCTTTATCGCTCAGTTCGTAGGACACGGATCCAACGCCGTACCGCTCGCGCAGTGTATACTGCTCCTTGTCCACCGTGTGCCGGGAGACAAAGATCACGGCCGTAATCCGCCCGCGGGCGATCTCGTACTCGACGTGATCGGCACCCCAAAACTCGATCAGCGGATGGTCGGACACCTCCGGGTCGATCGACAGCTTAAATGCGCCGTCACCCGTCACCAGCGTGTCGGTGATCGCCTGGTGCACCAGCGACGCAAAATCCGCCTCGTCCGCGATCTCCGCCCAGCGGGATGCGGCGCCCTCGTCCGCAAAATCAATGTCGTCCAGGTCGGCCTTGACGACGTGCGCCAGCGTATCCACCATCACGGCGGGCAGCCCGTCATGCGCCTTGCGCAGGCTCCCGACCTCCGGCACCTGGCACCAAAATCGCGTCTGCGCCGTGTCGTCTACCACGTTGTGGGCAAATTGTTTATAAAATTGCGACAGCTCTGCGGGGTCTCCGCGGTACCACAGCTGATTTTGGATCACGTCGGCCGCGAACCCGAAGCTCTCCTGCAAATCAATTGGCGTGTCCAGTGCCGGGCGGATCCGCAGGAAGTCCAGCAGCGCCCGCCGTGCTCTATCTTTGATGCTCATTTTGCTTTTTGTCACCCTCCTGCGTGCCGATCTCCGCCTTAAACGGCAGCCAGCCATACTGCGATGCGTTGATCGTATGGTCATGGCCGTCCTCCGGCGCGTATTTGTTGTCCTGCCAGCTGTATGTATTCAGCTCGCGGATATGGTTTTTGCAAGCATCCACGATCAGATACTCGCCGTGCGCCAACCAGCCTTGCTGCAGCTCGATGCGGCTGATGATCGGCGTCTTTTTCCAGGCGGCCACGAAACTGTATATGCAGCCCTGCTGCCGCCGGTATTTGTCGCACTCCGCGATCGTCCCGGCGTCGGCGGAATCGATAAATACATCTCGGGCAAACCCGTACCGCGCCCGGCAGGACGTCAAAAACTGCACAAGCAGCTGCGGCACGTCGCTCGGCGTGATCGGGTGCCCCAGATCGCGGTTATTGCGCACAAACTCGTCCAAAATTACAATCTTGCGGTCCTCGGTGATACCCTGAAAAATAAAGCTGATCGTGTCGTCACTCTGACGGCTGTATGCCGTGTCCACCCCGCAGGAAAAACGCGTGTAGGTCATTGTCTGCGCCGCGTCCGGCGTGATGATGTTGCGCGGCGGCAGGTCAAATACCAGCCCTGTTGCCCGGCCGCGCAGGCCCTCAATCTTGTTTTTCCAGAGTTTCGTGCCAACCGGCACATTGTCCACGATCTGCCGCTTTTTGTCCTCGGTCAAGCCGAGGTTGTGCGACATGTCGAAAAACCAGTGCACCCATCCGGGCTTTGCCTCCTGGTTCAGTTGCGCAAGCAGTTCCGGCGGCGTTTCCTGCGCCCACTCCGGCAACGGGCGCGCGTGGTTGATGTACTCGGAGTAGATCGGCAGATCCGGGTCGTCGGGGTTGAGCGTGGCCAACAGATAGTCGCAGCGCATCGCCGCCTCGCGGACGTAGTCCATGTCGGCGACATTGATCTCGTCGATGTACAGGCAGCCGTACTGGCCACCCAACGCCTTTTTCCACCTCGCCTTGTCGCCGTAGCCGAGGACGTACACGATCTTATCACCGGACGGTGTGTGCACCCGCAGGTGCGGCATCTTGTCTTTGCCGGAGCCGGATGGCCAGTAGTCCACGAGGTCGCCAAAGTCGTCCAAGATCCCCAGATCCTTGTTGATGATGTTTTTCTCGACGGTCCCCTGATCCAGCCCGGACAGGATGTGCTGCTGTTTGCGGCTCTCGGCAACTCGCAAAATAAATTTAAAAAGGCCGACGGTCGTTTTGCCGGCGGCCGTCGTGCCCTCCAAAAACTCCACTGGTGCACTGCACCGAAGGAACGCCTTGTACTTGTCTGACAGCAGCAGATCAGCCATCCGGACCGCCCCGCAGCTGCTTTAAGACATTATCCAGCTGGCCGGTGTTGATCGAGCCGGACAGCTGCAGTTTGTCGTTAAACATGCCCAGCTCCTTGCCGATCAGTTCCAACGCGCGGTTCGCGCCTCGGCTGTCAAACTGATACTCGCCGGTCTCAACCATCTCACCGGTGAACGGGTCACGCTTGATCACCGGTGTCGGAGCCCGGCAGCACCGGTAAGTGTCAAGCAGCTCCATCAACACAAAATTTTTATCCACACACAGTTTTTTTGCCTGCTCCTCTTGCACCTCGTGCACACGCGCGAGGATATTTGGATTGCTTAGGAGGTCGCTGGCGGTTGATGCTGCCGATCGCTCGGAGTACCCCGCCCGGATCGCGGCCTGTGTGCCGTTGTGGTCTACCAAATATTCACAAATAAATTTTTCCTGTTTCGGGGTCATACACACTCACCGCCTTAAAATCAAGATAAAAATGCCGCCGGGGAGAAAGGAGGATAAAGCCCGGCGGCCGAAACAAAGGTATAATCTTTTGATGCCCCAAACCCACCCACCGGATACGTTATGCCGGTACACCAACAAGAGCGCCACGGTCTCCCCGCAGCGCTCCCATCGTAATTATTATACCACTTGATTTTGCCCCCGGGTGATCATCTTACAGCAGCCGCAAATATTTAGCGGTGTGGAACAAAAATCTGCGCCGCCATCGTGACCATGTGGGATAGCTCGCCGTGTACGGATACGGTGACTGATACCGCACATTATCCATAACCCCGCGCCGATACTCGGGCGGGATGCTGTCCAGTGCCCGATCAATGGCCACCAGCTTGCCGTGGATATGCTCAAGCCGGATCGCCTTGTCCTCGACCGGCCGCCCCGGATTGCTGCCGCGCGGCATGCCGTCCGCAGGAGACGCCGACGCGTGCATGATGTCGTTGTACTCCGCATGCAACCGGTCGTAATCCCGCACGGCGTAGAGTGCTTGGTAGTACACGGCGCGCGGCAGCTTGTAGTCCTTGGGTATGTAATCTCTCATCGTCCCCTCCCCGATGCCGCCAATATGGCCATCCACAACACCGTGATCATTGCGCCGACAATCATGCCGCCGATAAATTGGATCATGCTGCATCACTCCTCACGTTCCAGCTCTGCGTATAACATGGGGTAAGATATATAACTCTCGGATTGCGCCATCGGCATAATAACAGTGCGGTATTTCAACTCCCATCCGGCACGGAGCGCCGCATTCACCTCGCTGTCAAATTCATTGGCATTGTCCAGCCTTTTTCTGATTGTCTTGATTTGCTTCATGATATATCGTCCTCCTTGTCCATCTTCGCGCCGCAGCCGGGGCAGTATGGGAATTTGACCAACATTTTTATCTTGCAATAATCATTGCTGCAAGTGTACGTTATGTGCTTGCGATATACAGGGGCCCCATGCTTATCGTACTTAAAAAACTGATCGTAAGTGTCTTTAATCCACCGTTCATGCACCACCGGCGCCACGTCGGCGGCAGGAATGTCCATAACAGACTGCACGTTTTTCGCGCTGCATCCGTCCAGCATCAATTTCATCAACGTCGCTTCCCGGTCAATGTATTCAGCCATTTTACTCCATCCTCTCATCCAGCGCATCTGTCATGCGCGTCAATCTGTATTCCAGCTCATCCAGGTATGCCTCCGTGCACTTCGGTGCCGTCGGCGTCAGCTCTGTGCGCACAAACTCCATCGTCGCCTCCTGTAATCGCCGCAGCCGTTTCCGCCCCCACCCGAAGCGTGTCGCCATCACCGTCATTGCCGCTGTGATGCCGATCGATATTGCGTAGTCCATGGCTTTCGCTTTCGGCGTGACGTAACGGGTTTTCAATGCTTTCATCGTTATTCAGCCTCCCATCAAAAATTTTCGCAAGCGGACAATTGTTCAAATCGACTTGATGCAGGTATGCTCCCAATTGCACGCGGATGCTATTTACTTCACGCATCAGCATAATTGACGTTGCCTCCTGCGTGCGGTCAATCCGGTATTGCTTTAGCAACTTACGCTTTTCTTTGCCGGCATCATCGGCCGACACCATCCCGGCTGCATATAAGCGATACAGCGCATGCATACTGCGATATAACGCCATTTCAATGGTGCTGCCGGTAAACTCTTCCGAGTTGGCTGCCTTTTCGCAGATTTCATCTATTGTTGCCATCGCAAATTTCCTCCACGCTTACCCAGATGCCAGGCGTAATACTCCAAAACTTTTCTGTGACCTCACTGCATACCTGCGCGTCGTCGTGCCAAAAGCCAATGTCCGTCATGGCATCTTTAAACAGCTTCAGTACATTGTCCGTATCTGGCCGTGTGCACTTATATTCGCCGTTTTTATGGGTGGGTGATGTAATTTCCCATGCCCACTTCGTAATCAGCCTTACGGCGCCGCAGAACGGATTTTGCGGGGCGTGCTGGCGGAGCTTGTCCCGGAAGCGCTGCCGGACCTCCGCCACCTCGGATTTTTCATACGCATACGGCTTGCCGTTTTTTCGTACGCTTAACCCCTTTTGCTGTGCTGTCACCGTCGGTGGCTGCATGGGCAGGAAAAATTGGATTTTCATTTTTTCAAATTCACTTCTTTCTTCATCCGTCCGTCGACCTCCGGGCATGGGTGGGGACACCCGTAAGGGATGGGGGTGGGTAATCCCCCATCCTTGCGGGGTGCCCGTGCCCAACGCGTACGGTACGGACGTAAAGTATATATATATACCCTATTTTTGCATGCGAATTTCGCAAGAATAGCCCTATTTTTGCGCGCCGCGCACGCTGCACGTTTTGCAAGAATAGCCCTATTTTTGCGCGGAAAATGCCGCGTTGTTACATTCATTCCTTTTTCTTCCTACCCACTTTCTCGTCCTCGGTCCAGAATTCATCCGAGCCTTTGAGCTTCTTTTTTACAGTTTCTGGTTTTAAATCCAGGTAGTTTGCCATCTCATAGATGGTTGATTCACCGTTATCCGTGGCGGTTGCGTTAAATGCATTGGCCAGCTTTTCAGCGGATTTTTGCGTGCATTTTTCTTTTCCGGCGTCTGCCCAACGCTTTTTCGCGCCATATCGTCCGGCGGTTTTTAAATCGGAATCCGGCTGCAAATCGGAAAGTACGCCGTTGGTATCCGGCTGATGTATGGGGTAATTAAACCATAGGTTTATCGGCTCGAATCGCGGGAACTCGCGCAGCGTGCCCTCAATGCGCCATGCCGTTTTGGACGTGGCCGCCTTGGCCGCTTTGTCCGCCTCAACGTCCAGCATCCGCAGATCAGCCGGGGACAAGTGCTCCTGACAGATTGCCCGCATCCGCGCCCGGCTGCACGCGTCATCCTGACTGTATACGTCGGACAAGCCGCGCTGGCTCAGCACGTCGCAGCACAGCTTACAAATCGCGTTGTTTTCCAGCTGTTTGCACAGCGCGTCCGTCAAATCCAGCTCCACCATGTCCAGCATCGCGTCGGGGTCGCGCGCAAATACGCCGGAGCCGGATGCTCGGTCCATCGACCGTTTGCCGCCCTGTGCGCCTTTGCTGTGGTGGTGGCAGTAGATCACGGCGCAGCCCAGTTCTCGGCATACCAAGTCAAATTGATTGCAAAACTGTGCCATCTGGTCTGCAGAGTTTTCGTCGCCGGTAATGACCTTGTAGATCGGGTCGAGCACCACGGCGATATAGCCTTTTTTCTTCGCCCGGCGGATCAGCTTCGGTGCTAACTTGTCCATTGGGACGGACGCGCCGCGCAGATTCCAAATGTCGATGCTGCCAACGTGGTCGGCTGGCAGATGCAGCGCGGTATAGACATCGTAAAAACGGTGCAGGCAGCTTGCACGATCCAGCTCCAAATTGATGTACAGCACCCGCCCTGGCGCACAGTGCCACTGTCCCAGCCATTTTGCCCCCTCGGCGATGCAGATGCATAGTTCAATCAGTGCAAAAGACTTTCCGGCCTTAGACGGTCCGGCTAACAGCAGCTTATGTCCCTGCCGCAGCACATTGTCAATCAACGGTGGTGCCAACGGCGGCAAGTTGTTAAATACATCTGCAAGGGATTCGGTGTCTGGCAGATTGTCCGTCTCGGATTCAATCCAGTTTACCCATTCATCCCAGTTCGATTTTCCAAAGTTGGTTTCGAGCAAATATTGCTTTTTGCCGTCACGCATCGCGCCGGGCATCCTGGACAGGCGGGACGGGTTGCGGCATGCGGAATCCAGCTTCAAGCCGTTTTTCTGGCACACGCTGTACAGGTAGTCCACGCGTTTGCGATACTCGGTATAATCCGGTGCATCGATACGGACGATTGCGTGCAGGCTTTTACCGCCGGAATATACCAGCGCCGCACACGGTAGGGCAAGCTGATGGATCATCGCGTTTTGCGCTTCCAGCTCAAGCTCGTCTGATTCGATGAGTGCAAAACGGAACTCTGACACATTGTCATTTTTGCAGCCTGTGCCGTCCAGCGGGTTAAATCGGATCCATGCGCCGGCTTTGGGGTCATAGTCGCCGAGCACGCTGCCAATATCTCCGCCACAGGCCGCCAGTGCTTCGATCAGTTGCCCGGCTGTGCGGTCCCAGCATCCCTGCGTCGGCAGATATCTTCCGTCCTTTTCCCAGCTTTTCATTACATAACCGACGTTTTCGGTCGGCTCGAACAGTGCTTCCAGGTAGGCGATCAGCTGCTTGTGTGGCTCCCATTCCTCCGGGATATTCAACTCTCGATTCTCAAGCCAGTTTGCATCCACAATTTTGTCGTCGGACGCCGAAAGCATCCCGTCCCAATCAAGTTCCTGCCCCTGCGCTGCTTTCCGCCATCCGTATGATTGCGCAAGGTGATAGATCGTCGCGGCTGTTACCGGTTTGTCGGTGCCGCGGAAGCTGTCCCATTTCTTCTCGCACTCGCCTGGGTGGTACCGGTCGCAGTCGCGTGCCGACCAATCCGCCCATACCGATACCGGCTGCCCCGCCTCTTTGAGCGCCATGCCAACTTCACACCACTGTGAGTAGTCCAGGTCGGACACATGGATGGCATACAGTGCATCCAACAGGTCATTTTGATCCATATTGCACCTCCTTTAAAATAATCCAAAGTCAAATGCGCTGTCAGCGGGATCCGGCTTATATGTCGCCGGAGATACGCCACGCGGAATAATCCACCCGTTGCACGCGATCCGGTCGATCATGCGCTTGGCGTCCGCAAATTGCCATGTACCGACGTGCTTAAAGCCTTTGCTCTCCAAAAAGCGGATTTGTTTTGGCGTGGTCAGCCCCTCATTGCGGCGCTTGCCGAGACGGTCAAGCAGCAGCTGCGCTTTCCCGGCACTGTCGATCTCGTCCGGCAGGATGCCGAGTTTTTCGAGCGCGGATTGCTGCTTTGCCGTCGGCGGCTGCGCTTCCCATCCAAATGCCGGCGTATAATTCGTCAGATCTTCGGCCTGGATGCTCATTTCGTACTGCAGCGGATCCACCAATTTACGTTTGCGTTTTTTCATTTCGGCCAGCTGCTTTGCAAGCGCTTCTTCCCGCTGCGTCACGACATCCTCGCTTGCCTGCTGTTCAGCGGCTTCGATGTCCTCCGGCTGGCCGGATTCGGCGAGATTTTCTGTCATTTTCTCGGCCACCTCATGATTTTCACAAATCAGATCTGCCGGCCGGCACAGTTCGTGCCGCTCAGTCATCCATAAAAAGTCGAGCAGCAGCAGCTCTTTTTTGCCCGGATACAGTCGGGTACCGCGCCCGACCATCTGGCTGTATAAGCTGCGCACTTTGGTGGGGCGCAGCACAACGACGCAATCCACGCTGGGGCAGTCCCAGCCCTCCGTCAGCAGCATGGAGTTACAGAGGACGTTATATTTTCCGGCCTCAAAGTCCGCGAGCACCTGCGCCCGATCATCGCTTTGGCCATTGACCTCCGCGGCGCGGAATCCGTGCGCGTTGAGGATGTCCCGAAATTTCTGCGACGTCTTGATCAGCGGCAGGAACACGACGGTTTTGCGATTCGCGCAGACTTTCGCCATCTCCGCCGCAATCTGCGCCAGGTATGGGTCAAGCGCACTGCCCAGCCCCTGCACAGCGAAGTCGCCGCCGCTCATGCCCACGCCGGAAATATCCAGATTAAGCGGGATGGTTTGCGCCATAATCCGGCAAAGGTAACCGTCTTTGATGGCCTGTGTGAGCTTGTACTCGTATGCCAGGCTGTCAAATACTTCGCCCAGATTGCGCATATCGCCGCGGTCGGGTGTCGCCGTGACGCCCAGCACTTTTGCGTCCGGGAAATGCTGCAAAACACGCTGGTAGCCGTCGGTGATGCTGTGATGTGCCTCGTCAATGATGATCGTGCCGAAGTAGTCCGGCGGGAACTGGTTGAGCCGCTTATCTCGCTGCATGGTCTGCACACTGCCGACGGTCACACGGTATAAACTATGCAGGCTGGTTTGCTCCGCCTTTTCGACTGCGCTGCCCAGCCGGACGGATTTCCACAGCTTGTCCGCCGCCTGATCCAGCAGCTCGCCGCGGTGCGCCAGAATCAGCACGCGCTCGCCCGCCCGCACCTGATCGGCCGCGACGGACGCAAAGACGATCGTTTTGCCGGTACCTGTGGGTAAGACAAGGAGCGTCCGTAGACGCCCCTGATCCCACTCGGCATGGATGGCTTGTTTCGCTGCCGTTTGATACGGCCGCATTGCCATTTCTGCCACTTAAAATGCCCCCTTTTGCCATGTTTGCTGCTGCGGAGCAAACTTCGGTTCCTCTGGCGGCAAAAAGCGTTGGATTTGATTGTTTTGCCCCGTTGTGCCGTCGTTTTTTGTCCATTCGTGGATTTCCAGCTTGCACATTCCGTGCGAGCCGGGGACAGCCGACCAGTTCATGCGCATTGGCTCGTCTTTCTTTTTCAGCCCGACAGATTCAAAAAACGCGGACAGCAGGCCCTCTGTTTTGCTGTGCAGGTACAGGCGGTGATCCAGCGTCACTTTGCCTTGCGCGCCGCCGTCCACCTGAATTTTGAGCGTCGCCATATTGCACGGCGGCAGTTTGGCGCTGCCGTTGAATCGCCCGCGCTCAAAGCTCAGCACGGTAAACGGGTATTTTCCGGCGGGCAGCAGCACCCATTCTGACGAGGATTGCGTAATTTCATCGTCCCAGCCGTATTCGCGTTCTTGATTTGTGTATTCGTTCATTTTGCCGTCCTCCTAAAATTAAAAAGGTAAGTCATTGTTGTCACGCATGTCGCAGATCATTTTATACACTTGATCCCATGCGCCGATCAGGCATGCATCCACAAAATCCTTTGGGTAATCCTTGACCGGCATATCCGCCGGGAAGTACCCACGATTGGCCACAACGCTACGCAGTTCCTGTTCGGTTACGCCTTTAGGCACCATCAAATCCGCCAGTGCGTCCGGGATTCCATGTGCAATCAGCTCGTCCCGCGGCGATTGCTGCGGATTATGTGTCACCGGGATGCCCATTTGCTGCGCGGTTTGCTCGACTGCGTACAGCGGGTCGGTTTTCGGCGCAGGCGGTACCGGTGCCTGCGGTGCAGGCTGTACCGACGTGGTGGGCTGCGGTGCAGCGGGGATTTTCGATGTCATCCGTCCCTGCGGTGTCCAGATATGTGGTGCGATAACGCTGTATTCAAACGGGCATTCGTCCGGCAGTCCGAACCGGTTTTTCGCGTCCCAGCATGCATGGTGGGTGGTGTACATTACACGGGTGCGGCCGCCCTGCGCCTTGTTTTTTGCCATCTTGCCGTCGCCGTCTTTGATCACGACGGTCTTGTATGTCGCAAAGAGGAGCATGTCGCACCACTCGCGGATCATCGGCGCGACCTGTTTGGTGGTTTTCATCGTCCACCGGTCGTAGCTGCCCATCTCGTCGGGTTGCTCAAATTTTGTGATCTGCGCGTGCGCGGTCAGTACGATGTTGTGCCCGGCATTCTTGGTTTCCTCCAACAAATCGAGCAGCTTGCCGAATTCCTCTTTGATGTAGACGTATCCTTTGCCGTATCCGAAGCCTTCCAGCCCATCAACGTGCGCCCGGCTGCACAATGCAGTGATCGCCATGCGCTCCGCCCAGTCGGCAGTGTCAATCACCAACGTCGTACATGGGATGTGCCCCACGCGGACCTCGTTGCACATATCCATTAGCATCAGCCAGCTGCTCGGCCGCGGTGTGATGCGTTGCACGTCCATCCGGTCGGTGCTGCCCTCGGTGTCGACGAAGATTGCACCGGGAAACTGCGCGGCAAAGGTCGATTTGCCGATGCCCTCCGGGCCGTAAATGACGGTTTTGATCGGGCTGTCGATCTTGCCGCCGGAAACAGAATAACTCACTTAAAATACCCCCTTTGTCCATGCCTGCGCCGGTGCAGATTCCGGCGATTTGTCGGCTACGCGGCCATCCTCGATGATGATCTGGCATTCGTCCCCAGTCGAAACGCGGGTCGCAATGGCTTGCAGCCCCTCCTGTGACAGCCACGCGCCAAACTCCGCCAGTGTCTGCA
>CAKUME010000004.1 GCA_934667575.1 uncultured Eubacteriales bacterium
CGTGATCGCTGCGGCGGTGGCACAGGCGCTTGCGCTGCTGCCGTCCGCGGTGCGCGACCCGCTGCCGGACGATTTGCGCGCCGCGCGCGGGCTGATGGGGCTGGGCGACGCGCTGCGGGCCATCCATCAGCCGCCGTCGGCCGAAGCCGCGGCGGCGGCGCGCAAACGCCTGGCCTATGAAGAACTGCTCACGCTTCAGCTGGGGCTGCTGCGCCTGCGTGCGCGCGACCGCGCCGCGACCGCCGTGCGCCTCACCGAAGACCGGTCGGCGGAGTTTTTTGCGCGGCTGCCGTTTGCGGCCACCGGCGCGCAGCGTCGCGCGGTGGCCGAGGCCATGGCTGATTTGATGCGCGGCGTGCCGATGAATCGGCTGGTGCAGGGCGACGTGGGCTCCGGCAAAACCGCAGTGGCGGCGGCGCTGTGCTGGTGCATGGCGCGCAGCGGCTATCAGTGCGCGCTCATGGCGCCCACCGGCATTTTGGCGGAGCAGCACATGCACACGCTCACCGGGCTGTTTGCGGGCAGCGGCATTCGCTGCGCGCTGCTCACCGGCGCGTGCGCACCGGCCGAAAAACGCCGCGTGCAGCAGGCGATCGCGGCGGGCGAAATTGATGTGGCGGTGGGTACCCATGCGCTGATTTCGGAGGCGGTGCAATTTTGCCGCCTGGGGCTGGTGATCACCGACGAGCAGCACCGCTTTGGGGTGGCGCAGCGTGCGGCGCTGGCCGAAAAGGGCATGCACCCGCATCTGCTCGTGATGTCGGCCACGCCGATTCCGCGCACGCTCGCGCTGATTCTCTACGGCGACCTGGATGTTTCGGTGCTCGACGAGCTGCCCCCCGGCCGCACGCCGGTGAAAACCGCACTGATTGGCAGCGCACGCCGCGCGCGCGCGTTTGAGTTCATCCGCCGCGAGCTGGACGCCGGGCGGCAGGCCTATGTGGTGTGTTCGCTGGTGGAGCCGGGCGACGATTCGCCCGACGACCGCAAAGCCGCCGTGGATTACTGCGCGCAGCTGCAATCGGAGGCGCTGCGCGGCTACCGCGTGGAGCTGCTCCACGGCCGCATGAAGCCGCAGGACAAAGAAGCGGTGATGGCGCGGTTTGCATCGGGCGAAACGCAGGTGCTCGTGGCCACCACCGTGATCGAGGTGGGCGTGGATGTGCCCAACGCCTCGGTACTGCTGGTGGAAAACGCAGAACGGTTCGGGCTGTCGCAGCTGCATCAGCTGCGCGGCCGGGTGGGGCGCGGCTGCACGCAGTCCTACTGCATTTTGGTGTCGGACAGCAAAAATCCCGACACACGCCGTCGGCTGACGATCATGACCGAAACCACCGACGGCTTTCGCATTGCGGACGAGGACCTCAAGCTGCGCGGCCCGGGCGACTTTTTTGGCGCGCGGCAACATGGACTTCCGGCGCTGCAAACGGCGAGCTTGGCGGATATGGAGCTGCTTGCGCAGGCGCAGCACGACGCGGTGGGGCTGCTGCGCGCCGACCCGGAGCTGGCTGCACCGGAGCTGCGGCTGCTGCGCGCGGGCGTGGCGCGCCTGTTTGGTGCAATGGGCGAGCAAAGCCTGAACTAAATGCACAGTACACCGCGTGGGAAACCGGGGGTACAAAGCAAAAAAGCCGGATGTGTATCCGGCTTTTTTTTGCTTCAAAATTGGATATCCGCCCAAACCGGCAGATGGTCGCTGGCGGATTCCGACCCGATTCCGCAGCGGAGCAGGGTGACTTTGCGGTTGAAGAAAATGTAGTCGATGCGCTCCGCGGGCGCTTCGGCCGGAAAGGTGCATCGGTGAAAATCGCCCACCGAGCAATAATCGCGCCGCAGCTGCAGCAGAATTTCCTCGTCCGGTGTGGTATTGAAGTCGCCGAGCAGCACGGTCGGATCGGTCTCCGCTTTCAGCAGCTTCCGGCAGAGCGCGGCCGCGTTTTCCCGTTCGGTTTGGGTCAACCCAAAGTGGGTGGCCAGCACGGTCAGGTGCCGGTCATGGGCAAAATCAAACGTGCAGCGCAGCACCGAGCGATGCTCGATTCCGTCCACAGTCTTGCCGTCCACGACGGGATCCGGAATTGGGATCACCTCGGCGGATGCGATCGGAGCCCGCGCCACCAGCGCATTGCCGTAGGGTTCCGTGCCGTTGACATAAGTCGATCGGCCGAACACATGGTGATACCCGAGGCATTCGCCGATCGCGTCCGCCTGCGCCGTGTATGCCGGAGTTTGCCCGGCACCGCGCACCTCGTTCAAAGCGCAGATGTCCGCGCCGAGGTGCCGGATCGTTTCGGCGGTTTTCGCAAGATCGATCACCTCGCGGTGCTCCGCGCGATAACGCGCATAATCCATCCCGTGGAGGATATTGTAGGTCATGATACGAAGTTCCATCCGTTCGAATCCCTTTCTGCAAAATGAAACGGCCGGAGGAACACCGCCCTTCGGCCGAACTTGGGTGTGTCAGATGGTCATTTCGGTGTAAACGCCAAAGTGGTCAGACGGGAACTGCCCGCCCACCAGCCGGCTGATGCGCTCCGAATGCGTGGGGGTCACATCGCCCTGCACAAAGCAATAGTCGATCAGGTCGCCGGTGTGGTTCACGTCCCAATTCTGCCAGGTGGTCGAGCTCGTGTCGCGCACGGTCATCATGTTGGCGTCGCCAAAATGCTTTGTCATGGCCGCATATGCCGCGTCGGTGTGTTTCATATTAAAATCGCCGGTCACAATCGTGCGGTCGCCGCCCAGCTTGCGCGCATACTGTTCGATCAGCGCCGCGCTGCCGAGCTGGCATTCGTCGCCAAAACCAAAATGCGTGTTCATGTAGGTGAACTCCTTGCCGCTTTCGCGATCGCGCAGCCGCGCATACATGCAAATGCGCGCAAAGCCCATCGTGTCCCAGCCCTTCGATTCCTGCTCCGGCGTGTCGGAGTACCAAAAAACGCCTTTTTTCAGGCATTCAAACCGCGCGCGCTTCCACAGCAGCGGCGTGGTTTCCAAGCTGTCGGCCGAGCGATACCGATAAATCATCTCATAATCGCGGCCATACTGTGCGGTCAGATAGGGCATCCAGGTGGGTGTGGCTTCCTGAAAGCCAATCAGGTCGGCGTCGTAGGGCGCCACCACCGCGCCCACCCGGGGTGCGCGGTCGGCAACGGCAAAGCCGGGCTTGTTTTCGGGGTCGCCGCAATAGATATTGAACGTGATGACCTTGAGTGTAGACATAGCGTTTCCTCTCTCTTTTGTTTGATTTGAGGCTATTATAGCACGGCGGTACGGGAATTGCAAGGCGGCGCGGGCAGAACGGATAAAAATTTGCACGGCGCGCGAAAACGCCCGCACAACAAAAGAAAAAGCGCCCCGAAAATCGCATGAATATGCGAAAAACGAGACGCAGCGCGATGGAGCTGGTTGACGGACTTGAACCCCCGACCTGCTGATTACAAATCAGCTGCTCTACCAACTGAGCTAAACCAGCGCAGATTGCTTTTTTATTTTATCATATTTCGGCGCAAAAAGCAACCCCCGCCGTGCAAAAAGTTACATATTTCCCGTGGCGAACAAAATCGCGCTCAGCGCGGCGAGCGGCGCCGTTTCGGTGCGGAGAATGCGCGGCCCCAGCGTGATGCGCCGGGCGCCCACCTGCTCGGCCTGCGCCACCTCCTCGGGCGCAAAGCCGCCCTCCGGCCCGATGAAAATCGCCGCCGATGCAAACGGCTCCGAAAGCAGTGCGTCGAGCGCGGAACCGCCGCCCTCATAGCAGAAAAAAATGCGGTCGCAGGCCCGGGCCTGCTCCAGCGCCGCGCCAAAGCTCACCAGCGGACGCACCGGGGGCAGAATGCCGCGCTGGCTCTGGCCGGCGGCTTCATCGGCAATTTTTTGCCAGCGCGCCGTTTTTTTGCGCGCGGCGGCATCGTCCGGGCGCGACACACTGCGCACCGCCGCGAACGGAACGATTTCCGCTGCGCCCAGCTCCACCGCTTTTTGCACGATCCAATCCATTTTGTCGCCCTTGGGCAGCCCCTGAAACAGCAGCAGCCGCACGCTGGGCTCGCCTGCGCTCGGTCGGGCAGCCAGCACCTGCGCGGTCACGCAGCCGGGCGCGGCGCTTTGCAGCGCGGCATCGTAGTCGGTGCCGCGGCCGTCGCAAAGCGTGAGGTGTTCGCCGGGCTTCATCCGCAGCGCGCGGGCAATGTGATTGGCGGCCTCGCCGGTGAGCGTGACGAAGCCGTCCGGCGCAGGGGGATCGATAAAAAATCGCGGCATGTGGCGCATCTCCGTTTCTCATTATTCTGCGTCAGGCAGAATCTTTGCGACTATTATACCACACTCCGGCGCGCGGCGCAATGTTTTGCAAAAAAGCGCCGTTTGCAAAAATAACAGTTGCTTTTGCAGGGAGATATTGCTATAATGAGTGCGATGAATTTCAAATATACATCACAAAGAGGAGAAAACGATATGGATCAGCGAATTCAGGCGTGCCTTTCCGGGCGGGAAAGCACCGAACACATTCTTCCGTTTTTCTGGCAGCACGGCGAAGACCACCACACGCTGCGCCGCGAGCTGGACGCCATTGAGCGCAGCGGGGTGCGTGAATTCTGCGTGGAAAGCCGCCCCTATCCGGATTTTTGCGGTGAACAGTGGTGGACGGATTTCGGCTTTTTGCTGCGTGAGGCCAAGGCGCGCGGCATGCGCGTTTGGCTGCTCGACGATAAGCGGTTTCCCACCGGATATGCCAACAATTACATTGCCGATCACCCCGAGCTGCGCATGAAGCTGCTGCGCACCGTGTACCGCGACTTTGCCGGCCCGATGGCGGGCGCGTCGCTGCTGGTGCCGCAGCTGGAAAACGAAGAAACGCTCGTGGCGGCGGTGGCCTACCGGCGCACGGCGCGCGGCAATACGCTCACCGGAGCGGGCGTGGACCTCACGCCGCGCATGGTAGACGGACTCATCGATTGGGACATTCCCGCGGGGGCGTGGCGCGTTTATTATCTGGTGCAGACCGAGAAAGGAGGCCGGCAAAATTATATTGATATGCTGTCGGCCGAATCGTGCAGGGCCATGCTGCACGCGGTGTATGAACCGCACTATGCGCACTTTGCGTCGTATTTCGGCAACACGTTTGCGGGCTTTTTCTCCGACGAGCCCAGCTTTGGCAACGAGGAGGGAACCTATTACTCCAAGCTCGGCAAAGAGGGCATGCGGGTGCCGTGGAGCGGAGCGCTGGCGGCGGACATTGCCGCACGCGCCGGCATTTCGGCCGACGAAGCGCTGCGCCTGCTGCCGGGGCTGTGGCACGAGATTGAGGGCCGCACGTCGGTGGTGCGCGAGGCGTATATGGAGGCCGTTACCGAGGCCTACAGCCGCAATTTTTGCTGGATGCTCGGCAACTGGTGCCGCGATCACGGTGTGCAGTACATCGGCCATGTGATCGAGGACATGAACACCCATCAGCGGCTCGGCTATGGCGCGGGGCATTATTTCCG
Source organism: uncultured Eubacteriales bacterium (assembly GCA_934667575.1). GTDB lineage: Bacteria > Bacillota > Clostridia > Oscillospirales > Acutalibacteraceae > RGIG4076. The sequence continues at coordinate 5,487 of CAKUME010000004.1, forward strand.
CGCGCTCGAGGGGCAGGATATGTCCGGCATCGATGTGGTGCTGCATCAAATTGTGCCGGGATTTTTCACGCTGGAGCACACCGCGCCGGTGTGCGGCACCGTGGTAGATCCGGAATTTTTCCAATATATGCTCGGCAAGCTCGGCTCGTCGCTGGCGCACATTCAACTGCTGAAACAAAACCGCGCCATGTGCGAGATCTACGGCGCGTTCGGTTGGGCCGAGGGCGTACCGTTTATGAAATACCTCACCGATTATATGCTCACCAACGGCATCAACTATTTTGTGCCGCACGCGTTTTCGCCCAAAAACCCCGACTCCGACTGCCCGCCGCACTTCAACGCGGGCGGCAACAATCCGCAGTTTGACCTGTTTGCGCAGCTGATGCGCTACACCGCGCGCCTGGCGCATGCGCTGAGCGGCGGTGTGCACCAAGCGGATGTGGCGGTGTATTACAACGCCGAGGCCGAATGGTCGGGCGGAGAGTATATGCTTCAGCAAAAGGTCTGCAAGGCGCTCACCACGCGGCAGCTCGATTTTGACCTGATTCCGCAGGATACGCTGCGCGGCGCTTCCGCCGTGCGCGACGGCCGCCTTGCGGTGAACGAGGAAACCTACGGCGCGCTGGTGGTGCCGTATAGCCAGTATCTGCCCGAAGCGCTGCTGCTGCGCATGGAGGAGCTCGCGGCGGCGGGGCTGCCGGTGCTTTTTGTGGACGGCTACCCGGACGCAGCCTCGGAGCAGCGGTCGATTGCGGGCAAGCTGACGCACTGCGCGGTGGTGCCGCTTGCGCAGCTGGCCGATGCGCTCACCGGCGCAGGGCTGCGCAGCGTGGCGGCGGCGGACGAAGTGCCGCTGCGGTTTTACCATATTCAACGCGGCGGCCGCGATTTGTATATGCTCTGGAACGAGGATGCGGTGAACGGCTTCGACACCCGGGTGACGCTGCCGGGCAGCGGCGCAGCCGTGTTCTATGACGCGTGGAACAACCGGCTGGCGCGTGCGCAAACCGAGGGCGGAGCCGTGCGGGTCAAGCTGGCCCCGGCGCAGGCGCTGCTGCTTTGCGTGGGCGGCGAAGAAAAGGAATCGCTGCCGCGGTTTGACTATCGCGACGGCGCGGCGGAGCCGCTTGCACTGAACTGGCGGGTGGCGGTGTGCGGCAAGCCGAACGGGGCGTTTGAGCCGCTCGATGCCAAAGCGCCGGGCAACCTTGCGCGGCAGCTGCCGCACTTTGCGGGCGTGGTGCGCTACGAAGCCGAGTGGACGGCGGCGCAGCCCGAGCAGATGGTATTGCTCGACTTGGGCTCGGTGGGAGAAGCCGCCGCGCTGTGGGTCAATGGCGAAAGCTGCGGCACCGCGGTGGGGGCGCCGTTCGCCTTTGATGTGGCGGGCAAGCTGCACGCGGGCGCGAACACGCTGCGTGTGGAGGTTTACACCAATCTGGGGTATCGCGAGCGGGATTCTTTTTCCACCTATTTGCCGCTGCCGCCCACCGGTCTGATCGGCCCGGTGACGGCAATGCGAAAATAATCCACTGCGGCCAAGCACCCTTGCTTGAGAAAGAGAGACGAACACCGTGAAAATTCAATTGTTTGCATTTGATCTGGACGGCACGCTCACCCAGCACAAAACGCCGCTCGAACCGGCGGCGCGTGCGGCGCTCCATGCGCTGCGCGCGCAGGCGCCGGTGGTGATGGTGGGCGCGGGCGACTGCCTGCGCATCTGGCGGCAGATGAACGGATTTCCGGCGGACCTGATCGGGAACTACGGCATGCAGCGCATGGATTGCGTGGGCGAGGGGGTGCCTCCGCGCCCGGTGCGCAGCGACTGTGCGCCGGTGCTGAGCCGAGCCGAAGCCAACCGCCGGGCGGCGGCGCTGCGCGTGCGCTTTGGGCTCACGGAATTTGCGGGCGACTCGGTGGAATTTCACGATTCCGGAGTGCTCACCTTTGCGCTGCTTGGCACGGCGGCAAAGCAGCCGGATAAGCTCGCGTTCGACCCCGATCGCGCGCGGCGGCGCGTTTGGCTGCCGGAGGTCGTGGCGGCGTTCCCCGAATATCATGTGTTCGTGGGCGGCTTGTCCTCGTTTGACCTTGCGCCCAAGCCCTATTGCAAGAGCATGGCGCTGCGCAATTACTGCGCGGAAAAGCAGATTTCCATGGCGGCCGTGCGCTATTTTGGCGACGACTACGGCCCCGGCGGCAACGATGCCGATGTGCTTGCGGCCGGTTTTCCGTTTATCCGTGTGGACGATTACCGCGCGTTTCCTCAGCTGGCACACAAAATATTATCCAATCCGGATTTTCAAAACTAAAAAATACGAAAAGTATACACAAAAACACGCCCCGCGCATTCGGAGAACCTCCGAGCTGCGCGGGGCGTGTTTATTTTAAGGAAAAATGCGGTGCGGGCGCTTATTCTTTTTCAAATGCGTCCTTGCCCAACCCGCAGATGGGGCAAACCCAATCCTCGGGCACTTCGTCCCATGGGGTGCCGGGTGCGACGCCGTTGTCGGGGTCGCCCAGCTCCGGGTCGTAAATATAGCCGCAGGGGCAAACATATTTGTCCATGATGCAACGCTCCTTTATCGGTTCATGATCTGTGAGATCACATTCATAATTTTATCGTGGCAGCCGCCGCATCCGGTGGAGCAGTGCGTGACCTTTTGCACGTCGTCAAACGCCTTTTCCACGCTTTCCAGCCGTTGCTCGCGGTGGAGTGCATCCTCCACGTCGGCATAGGTGACATGCTTACACTTACAAATCAAATAATTTTCCATGCCGGCTCGATCTTACTCCCCGAAGTAGCGCTTGAGCAGACCGGCGAACGCCTTGCCGTGCCGGGCTTCGTCACGGGCCATCTCGTGCACGGTGTCGTGAATCGCGTCCAGGTTTGCCGCCTTGGCACGGCGAGCCAAATCGGCTTTGCCCGCGGTCGCGCCGTTTTCGGCTTCCACGCGCAGCTCCAGATTCTTCTTGGTGGAATCGGTGACCACTTCGCCCAGCAGCTCGGCAAACTTGGCGGCGTGCTCGGCTTCTTCATAGGCGGCCTTTTCCCAATAGGTGCCGATCTCCGGGTAGCCCTCGCGATACGCCACACGCGCCATCGCCAGATACATGCCCACTTCGGAGCATTCACCCTGGAAGTTGGCGCGCAGGTCGGCCAGAATATCCTCGCTCACGCCTTTGGCCACGCCGACCACATGCTCCGCCGCCCAGGACTTTTCTTCCTTTTGCTCCACGAACTTGGACGCGGGCGCGCCGCACTGCGGACATTTTTCCGGCGGGGTGTCGCCCTCATGCACATAGCCGCAAACCGAACATACAAACTTTTTCATAACAAAAACCTCCGTTAAAAAATAATTGGAATATAAAAAAACTTACACGATGGGGGAACCGGGGGAAGCCTGCGCGCGGCAGGCGGGGCAGCAGCCGTAGTAATTCAGCTCGCCGCGCTCCACCGCAAACGCATGCAGCGAGGGGGGCGGGGGCGGCGCTTCGCCGTCCATCACATCAAACACCCCGCCGCAGCAGCGGCATTTGAAGTGGCTGTGGGCCGACACGTTGGCGTCGTAGCGAACAAAGTCGCCCTCGATCATCACCGTGCGAACCAGCCCGCCGTCAAGCAGCGCGCGAATGGAATTGTAGATGGTGGTGCGTGACACCGATGCGAATTGCTGCACCAGCGCTTCGTAGATGACCTCGGCCGGCGCATGGATCCGGTGCGCGTCGAGGTATTGATACACTGCGACGCGCTGCGGTGTGCAGCGGATGCCGTGGGATTGGAGCAGCCGGGCGGTTTCGCTGGCAGTCATTGCGTGTCCTCTTTTCTTTGAATTTGTACTGTGTACAAGTTTATTATAATTACAAATTTGAAGTTTGTCAAGAGGTTTTCGCAAATTTTTTTATTTTTCTTTGGGCAACCGAGCGGGCTTGTCCGTTGCAACCGCGTGCGGGATATGATATACTATACTCAGAATGCGTGCAAAAATGCAAAAGGAGGCCATTTCGTGAAGAAACTCCTGCAGGTTTTAACTCATCGGCTGGTGCTGGTGTCGCTGCTCATCGCGGTGCAGATCGCAGTGATCGCGGTGATGATGCTGCAATTCCGGCAGTATATTATGTATTTTAACACCATCTGCACCATCCTGAGCATTGTGGTGGGGCTGGTGATCGTGACCCGTCCCACCAACCCCGGTTAGAAAATCGCGTGGATCATTCCCATTTTGGTCATGCCGGTGTTTGGGTGGATGCTGTATCTGCTGTTTGGCGGCAACCGAATGACGCGCCGGATGCGCCGCAAGATGCATCAGATCGCCCAGCGCACCCAAGCCGCGCTTGCGCCCGCCCCTGCGGTGATCGACCGCATGGCGCAGCAAAGCCTGGAGGCCGCGCACCAGTCGCAGTATATTCAAAATTATGCGTTCTGCCCGCCTTATCAGCGCACCGAGAGCCTCTATCTGCCCGGCGGCGAGGCGCAGTTTTCGCGCATGATCGAAGACCTGAGCAACGCGAAGCATTTTATCTTTATGGAATATTTTATTATTCATGAGGGGCTCATGTGGAACACGCTGCTCGATATTTTGGTGCGCAAGGCCAAAGAAGGCGTGGATGTGCGGCTGATTTACGACGATATGGGCTGCATTACCACCCTGCCCTATGGCTACAACAAAACCGTGGAGAAGCTGGGCATTCCGTGCTGCGTGTTCAATCCGTATATTCCGGTGGTGTCGGCGCGGCTGAATAACCGCGACCACCGCAAAATCTGCGTGATCGACGGCGACGTGGGCTACACCGGCGGCATCAATCTGGCCGACGAATATATCAACGAATATGAGCGCTTCGGCTATTGGAAGGACGCAGGTATTCGGCTGCGCGGCGAAGCGGTGTGGAATTTAACGGTGATGTTCCTCACCATGTGGGATTATATTCGCGGCACGCAGGAAGACTACACCAAGTATCGCCCCGGCCAATACGCGCCGCTGCCGGTGGGCGCCGACGGCTTTGTGCAGCCCTACTGCGATGCGCCGCTCGACGAGGAAGAGGTGGGCGAAACGGTCTATCTCAACCTGATCACGCGCGCCAAGCGGTATATTTATATCGCCACGCCCTATCTGATCATCGACCACGAAATGACCACCGCGCTGTGCAACGCGGCCAAATCGGGCGTGGATGTGCGCATTATCACGCCGCACATCCCGGACAAAAAGACCGTGTTTGCCGTGACGCGCGCCAACTATCCCGAGCTGGTGCGCAGCGGCGTGCGTATTTATGAGTTTACGCCGGGCTTTATCCATGCCAAAACCGTGGTGGCCGACGATGCGTATGCCACCGTGGGCACGATCAATTTTGACTATCGCAGCCTGTATCTGCACTATGAATGCGGCGTGTGGCTGTATCAAACCGAGAGCGTGGCGGCGGTGAAGCACGATTTTGAGGCCACGCTGCCCAGCTGCGCCGAAATTCGCGCGGAGAATTGCCGCAAAACCCCGCTGCCGCTGCGGCTGCTGCGCGCGGTGCTGCGCATTTTTGCGCCGCTGATGTAAAAAAGACGAAAAAACAAAAAGCCCGCCCCGTTTGGGTCCGCGCGCAGAGCGAAACGCGGCCCCGCCGGAGCGGGCAATGTTTTTTGCTGTAATTCTAAAATACGGGACGGGCTCAGTGCATTTTGCAGGCCCATTCGTCCACGTCCAGCCGCAGTACGCAAAGGTGCGCGAGCGCCGCCGGGTCAAACGACCAGTCCGCGGGGGCGGCGGGCGCATAGTGCGCCATAATGCGCCGCAGCGCATGGGTTTGCGCGGCCGGGTCGGTGAGCAGAGCAATGCGCCCGGTGCCGATGATGCTCCGGTAGGCGAACGAATAGCTGCATGCTCGGTCGCCGGGCATCAGCCGATGGCCGCAGTCCAGTTCAAAGCCCACCAGCGGCTGTGTGTGCAGCAGCTCAAGCTTGCGGCCCGCGGCAGCGCTGTGAAAATAGAGCGACAGGCGGCCGCTGTGATCCGCGTAGCCAAAGTTCATCGGCACAATATAGGCGCCGCGCTCGGTCGAAAAGCCCAAACGGCAGCAGTCGCATTCATCTAAAATTTTGAGCATTTGCGTATAATCGGTAATTTCGCGGTCGGTTCTTCGCATGGTGAATCATCCTTTCGGCATAAGCATAGCGGCGCGGCACGCTTCGCGCGCAGACGGATACGGCCGTGAGGCCCGCGTTTTGGTGAGAACGGGGCGTGCTTTACGGCGTCAGTTCCACCGTTTGCCCCAGATAGAGCGAATAGAGCAGCTGCTGACGCACCGGCTTGCCAAAGCACCGTGCCAGCGCCTCGGCATAGAGCGCAAGCTGCCGGCCGTAGCGTGCGCGCAGCGTGGCGGCGTCCACCCGATCGGTTTTAAAGTCGATCAGCGTGAGCGCGTCGCCTTCCTCGAGCACGCAGTCCGCCACGCCTTGCAGCACCACCGCAGCGTCGCTGTGGGGCGCGGGCGGGTCCCAGCGCGCAGCCGGATATTCGAGCAGAAAACGCACCTCGCGGTGCACGGTGCCTGCGGCACGAATGCGCTGCCCCAGCGGCCCGGAAAACAGCGCCGCAATGCGCGGCAGGTCGATCGCCGCGGCCTGCTCCGCCGTGAGATAGCCCTTCTCCCGCAGGCGATCGCGCTCTGCGGCGGGGTTGGCGGTCGCTCTGTCGTAGTCGGCGAACTGCAAAAAGGTGTGCATGGCGGTGCCGCGCTCGGCGGGGGTGAGCCCGCCCGCCGAGAGAAACGCCGGACGGCGCGCGGCGGCATATGCCCGCGCCTGCTGCCGTTCTGCAAGCGCCGAAATCGCGGCCTTTACCGGAATGCGGCTCAGCGGCGACGCCGGGCGGGGCGCAAGCCGCTCGGCCAGCGCGTCCAGCAGCGCACGATCCGGCGCGGCGGGCGTTTTGGCTTCGGGCACGGCGGACTCGGCCGCGCCGCAGCGCACGAATGCGAAGTCCCAGCGTGTGTCGTCGGGCAGAAGCGTGAGCCCCTGCGCGCCCGCGAGCGTGCGCAGGGCGGCCATGTCCGGATGGCGCAGCAGCCCCAGCAGCAGCCAGTCGGCAAACGAGCTCGCCTCGCGCACGGTAAAAGGCGCGATCGGCGCGCTGCCGCTGAGCTTGCCGGCCAACCGGCGCAGCGTTTCTTCGGGCTTTGGGAGCGTGCAGAGCAAAAACAGCTTTTCGCGCGGGCGGGTGAGCGCCACATAAAGCACGCGCAGCTGCTCCGACAGCTCATCGCGCCCCAGCTCCAGCTGCACCGCGTTGTAGGCCGCGGTGAGGTAGCGCGCGCCGGTGGCGGGGTCGCGGCGGCGCAGCGCGGCCCCCAGCTCCGGGTGCAGCAGCAGATCGCCCGCAAGCGACTGCTTGTTGAACGACCGCGCACAGTCCGCCACAAACACGAACGGAAATTCCAGCCCCTTGGCGTGGTGAATGGTCATCACACGCACCACATTGGCGCTTTCGGACAGCACCGACGCGGGCGCAAGGTCGGCATGCTGCTCCTGCAGCCGGTCGATGTAGCGAATGAAGCCCGACAGCCCGCGGTAGCCCGCCTGCTCATAAGTGCCCGCATATTCCGCGAGCAGCCGCACGTTGGCGAGCCGCAGCGTGCCGTCCTTCATCGCGAGCACGATCGCATCCAGCTGCTTTTCTTCGCGCACACGGTCGAGCAGCGCGCGCACGCTGCCTGCGGCGGCGGCCCGCCGCCAATGCGCCAGCTCGTTCAAAAACGCGGCCACGCGCGCATTGCCCTCGGCCGCAGCCTGCAAGGCGGCATAGAGCGGCTGCCGGGGCGCGGCCAGGCGAATTTCGGCGAGCGCATCCGGCAAAAAGCCGTACACGGGGCTGCACAGCACCGCCAGCAGCGGAATATCCTGCGCGGGGTTGTCGATCACCCGAAGCAGCGCGAGCAAAAACGAAATTTCGCGCGATTCAAAAAAGCCCGACTGCACGCTGCCCCAGCAGGGAATGCCGCGCTGCTGGAGCACATGCAGGTAGTCGCTCGCGCGCGTGGCCGCACTGCGCAGCAAAATGCAGAAATCGCGGTATTGCGCCGGGCGGGTGGAGCCGTCCTTTTGCGTCACGGGGGTGCCCGCCGCCATCATGGCCCGAATGCGCGCGGCAATCCACTCGGCTTCGGGTTCGTCGGGCGCGGAGTCGCCGCTGCCCGCTTCAAACAGCGCAAGCGTCGCGTCGGGCGTGGGGCTGGGGACGTAGCGCGCCTGCGGGATCAGCTCCTCCAGGTGATTATATTCCACGTCGCCCAGCGCGGGGCTCATGAGCTGGCGAAACAAAAAATTGCACGCGCCGGTCACGCCCGCACGGCTGCGAAAGTTGCGCCCGAGCAGAATGAGCGCGGGAAACTGCGGCTTGCTGCGGCTATACAGCGGATAACGCGCGCGCCGCGCCAAAAACAGCTCCGGGCTTGCCTGCCGAAAGCGGTAGATGCTCTGCTTCACGTCGCCCACGAGGAACAAATTGTTTTCCGCACGCGAAAGCGCCGTAAAAATCAGCTCCTGCGCGCCGTTGGTGTCCTGATATTCGTCCACCATCACCTCGTCGAACTGCTGCGCCAGTTCCTCGGCGAGCGGCGTGCGCACCACGCCGGATTCGGTGCGCGTCACGAGCAGACGCAGCGCGTCGTGCTCCAGGTCGCCGAAGTCGAGCAGATTTTTTTCGGCCTTGAGCGCGTCGAGCCGCCGGCCGTATTCCATCACCAGCTCGGCCAGCGCGTGCACCACGTCATACTGCGCGTGCAGCTCGGCCACCGCGTCGGCCTCCGGCTCATCGAACAGGCCACTCAGCCGGTCGATCAGGCCGTGCACCGCATCGCGCCGGTCTTTCACGCGCGCCTTCACCGCCTCGTCTGCGCCGCGCGCCGCGCCAAGCCGGGGCGCATTATACCGCTGCAATGCGGTCGCGAGCGCGTCCCAGTCCTGCTGCTCGGCGGCATCGTGAATGCGCGCCAAACCCGACAGCTCCTCCATCAGTGCGCCGGAGTAGGCTTTTTGCACCTTTTCGTCGTCGGCCGCCGCAGCCAGCGCGCCCTCGAGCAGCGCCACGCCGGAGGCCGCCGCGTCGCGGGCATAATCGAACAGCACGCGGCCCCATGCGGTGTCGCGCAGCTGCGCCGCGGTGCGATAAGCCTCGGTGCGGCTGCGCAGCCATTCCTCGGGGAACGGGTGGCTGCGCACATATTCATAAAGCGCCCGCACCGTTTGACCGAGCCGCCGGTCGTCGCGGTCGTCGGAAAACAGCTCCGTGAGCGCGCGCAGCCCGGGCGGATTTTCGGTGCGCAGCCGGTGATACATCCATTCCGACAGCGAATCGATGACCCGACCCGAGAGCAGCAGCAGCTCATCCTCCGACGCGATGCGGAATGTGGGCGAGATGCCCAGCTGATGAAAATGCGCGTGCAGCAGCTCGCTGCAAAAGCGGTGCACCGTGGAGATGTGGGCATGGTCGAGCAGCAGCAGCTGGCGCTGAAGCGCGCGGCTGCCGGGGTTTTGCTCCATATATGCGGTGAGCTTATCCGCAATGCGCTGCTTCATTTCGGCGGCCGCCGCCTTGGTGAAGGTGACCACCAGCAGACGGTCGGCGTCCACCGGATGGTCGGGGTCGGTGAGCCGCCGCAGCACGCGCTCCGAGAGCACGGCCGTTTTGCCCGAGCCCGCTGCGGCCGACACCAGCACCGTGCCGCCGCGTGCGTCGATTGCGTCGCGTTGTTCCGCTGTCCAATTTGTGCTCATTGCGCGTCCTCCTGGTTCGTTTTGTGTGTTTCCAATCTGTGTTATGTGCCCGGCGGGGGCAGACGCGCCGGGGTCAAGAGGATTCCTGCGCATCCTCCGCGGTCATGCGGGCCATTGCGTCCTTGCCGGAGCAGCGCGGCAGCGCGCGCACCGGGTCGTCGGCCTCGTGGCCGCACACCGCGGCGTAGCCACACCGGGCGCAGATTTTGTCGAGCGGCGCGGCGTCAATTTCGCCCCGGTGGAGCTGCGCGCCCATTTGCGCCACCAGCCGCTTCATATGGCGGCTGATGATGCCGAACTGCTCGAGTGTGTAGAGCGAGCTGTGCGCGTCGGGCGTGCCGTCCTTTTTGAGCTTGACGGGGATATACACGCCGCGCACGCCGGGCTCCATGCCGCGAATCACGCGGTCGTCCTGGAGTACCATGCCGCTCATGCGCATCTCGGCCGCCGCCGCGTCGGCCACCGCCTCGGGCGGCAGGTCGTGCGAGGCGCTGATGCGCGGGCTGCGCGCAGGCAGATAGAGCACCCCCGCGGGCTCGGGCTTTTTGCCCGCAAAACCGGATTCGTGCAACGTCATCAGATAGAGCAGCATCTGCATATTCACGCCGCACAAAATATCGTTGAGCGAAAACTTTTTTGCGCCGGTTTTATAGTCGATTACGCGCACATAGGGCACGCCGTCGAGCTCCAGATAATCCACCCGGTCGATCTTGCCCACAATCTCGATGCCGCCGCCGTCCGGCAGCGCAATGTGCACCGGCTTCACGCTGCCCGGCGCAATTTCGAGCTCAAACGCGGCGGGGGCAAAGCGGCTCTGCGCCAGCTCCGCCGCAATGTAGCGCAGCAGCTGTGCCGCGATCTGCGCAAAGCGCGCGTAGAGTGTTAAAAAACGCTCGCTTTTGTCCGCCCGGCCGCCCAGACGCCGTTCCAGATAATCCTCGAGCAGCTGCTGCACCCATTCCGCAAGCGCGCGGTCGCTCATGGCGTTCAGCTCGGCGGCGGTGCGGGCGCGCAGCGTTTGCTCGAGCAAATCGTGAATCAGCGTGCCGTATTCGAGCGCGTCGATCTTGGCCGGTCGGCGCTCCTGCGCGTTCATGCCGTAGCGGCAAAAATAACGGAACGGGCATTGATAAAACAGCTCCACCCGCGAGGGCGAAAGCCGCATCCGCGTGCCAAACAGCCGCTGCGCCGCTGCGGAGTCCGCAAAGCGGAACGGTTCCCGCTGCGCTGCCCGCGCCACGGCCGCCATTGCATCGGCACGCTGCGGGTCGCGCGTAAACCACGCTTGCAGCGCGGCCTGTTCGGCGGTGGATTCGCCCCAGTGTGCGGCCAATCGGTCAAATGCTTCGGCTTCGGTTTCGGGCAGTGCGGAGCTGCGGTCGCACGTCTGCACGGTCAGCGCGGGAAACGTGTGCGTCAGCGCGCTCACCAGCTCCGAGGGCAATGTGCCCTCGCCCGCGGTAGTGGCGCCCCAGTAGGATACGACCAGCCGTTCGGAGGGACTGCCCACGGCGGTGTAGGCCAAAAAGCGCTCCTCCACCGTTTGCTCCTCGCTGCTGCGCGCAATGTCGAGCCCGCGTTCGGCCAGCAGACGGCGTTCGCGATCGGTGAACAGGCCGCCGCTGTCGGTGGCGGCCGGGAACACGCCCTGCACTGCCCCCGCCAAAAAGACCACCTTGGGCGCGGCGGGGCGTGTGCGATCGGCGCCGCCCACCGTGACCTCGTTGAGCGACTGCGGCAGCTCGCCCAGCTTGGCCGAAGCGATGGCCAGCTCAAGCAGCCGGGCGTATTTGCGCCCGGAAAGCGGTTGGCGCAGCACCAGCGCCGTTTGATCCAAAATGTCCATCAGCAGGTTCCACAGCCGCAGCTCAGCATCGGCCGCGTCGGGGTCGCCGTCCTGCGTGAGCGCGGCGGCTGCGTCGGTGAGATGCTCCGCCGCGCCGGTGTCGGTCAAGAAATTGTAGAGCGCGGCCGCCAGCTCCGCACCGGTGCCGCCGGCATCCATGCGGCGGCGCAGCGCGCCAAACGGCTCCGCCACGCGCGCCCGCAGCGCGTTGAGCTGCGCAAGCGCCGCGCGGTCATCATCCGTCCATTCGTCGGCAAAGCCGCGCGGGTGCCCTGCCCATTCACTGAGCCACGCGTCGCGGTCGATGCTCCACAAAAACGTGTAATTTTCGAGCGCGGCAATTTCGTCGGTGGTCAACCCAAACAGACCGGTTTTGAGGCAGCGGAACACCGCGTCGGAGTCCATGCCGGTGTTGGCTGCTTCCAGCGCCGCCAGCGCATCGGCCATCAGCGGCGCGGCGGTCACGTCGGCGGGCACATCCATAAAGCAGGGAATGCCCGCCCGACGCAGCGCCCGGTCGAGCACGCCCGCGTAATCCGCTTCGCGCCGCACGATGATGGTAAAATCGCGCCACGGCCGGTGTTCCTCGCGCGCCATGCGATGAATTTCGGCGGCGATCCAATCTGCTTCTTCATATTTGTTGGCGGCCGCCGCGAGCACCACCGAACCGTCCGGCGCGCCGGCATACACCGATTTTTCGCTGCGGAACAGCGCGGCCTCGGCGGCGCGCAGCATCGGCGAAGCAAAGCGCGCGCCCGGTTCCAGCGTGACCGGCGCGGCCACCGGCACGCCGTGGCGGCGGGCGGAATCGATCAGCCGCTGTGCGGTGCGCCGCACGTTCGAAAACAGCCCCGCGCCGTGCTCGGGGTCATCGAGCCGGTCGGTGCAGAGCGTGATCCAGCAGTCCTGCGCCTGCGCCAAAATGCAGTCGAGCACGGCGAATTCCTGCGCGGTAAAGCCCTTGAACGCGTCGAGCACCACCGTGCGTCCCCGAAAAAACGGGTGCGTTTGAAGCTGCTGCGCCAGCCGGGTGAGGTCGTCCTGCGGGTCGAGAAACTGCTCGGCCACCAGTGCGTCGTAGGCGGCCAAAATGAGCCCGAGCTCCTCGGTTTTGCTGCGCAGCACGCCTTCGGTGAGCCCGGCGGCAGCCTGCATTAGCGCTTCGGGCGAGGCCGCACCCATTTTGCACGCAGCCGATGCGCCCAGCAGCAGCGCGAGAAAATCGCTGTTTTCGGCCGGTCGGCGATACACCGTGAGCCGGTCGCTCACCTGCTCCAGCGCCAGGCTCATGAACAGCGTGCGGCCGGTGTCGTTGAACCGCCGCCCGGCAAAGCCGCCGTATTCACGCCCCACGCGGTCGCTCAGCCGCGTGAAGCTGAGCACCTCCGCGCGGCGTGCATCGCGCGGGCCGAGCCGCCGCAGCAGCGCGCGTTCACAGTCGAACGAGCCTTGCTCGGGCACCATGGCAATGGCTTCGCTGCCCGCGCGCACCAGTTCCTCGATGAGCCGGTGTGCATATTCGGTTTTGCCGCTGCCTGCGCGGCCAAAAATCAAATGCAGCATGTGCCGCAACGCTCCTTTGAATGATATTTTAACGCTTTCAACATAGTTTTGAACATACGAACGGATAAAATTCGACACCCTGCCGAGACTGCGCGAAATGGCAAAAAAAGCGCCCCTCTTTTTGGGAGGGACGCCGTAAGTATACGGAGCAAAAATCAGATCGACAGATTGATTTCGGTATCCTTATCGAACACATGAATGTTCTTGGTGTTGATCGCGATCTTCACGGTATCGCCGGCCTGCGTGGTGGAG
>CAKUME010000005.1 GCA_934667575.1 uncultured Eubacteriales bacterium
GCCCATGCGCTCATAGAGGTTCGCGGCAAAAATGGCGCCCTTGAGCGCCGACGCGACCACGGTGGGCGCGAGGAAAAAGCCCTGATAGAGCGCGGGGAGCAGGCCGAGGTTGGCGCCCACCTCCTGCCCGAGGCCGGGGGCGCTCAGGCGATAGGCGCAGCGCGCCACGCATTCGGCGGAACCGCAAATGTAGCCGCCGATGGGCGCAAGACCGCCGCCGGGGTTTTTGATCAGCGAGCCCACGATCATGTCGGCGCCCACGTCGGAGGGCTCGGTGCGCTCCACAAATTCGCCGTAGCAGTTATCGACCATGCAGATGAGCGACGGCTTGACCGACTTGACAAACGCGATCAGCTCGCCGATTTGCGCCACGGAGAACGAGGGGCGCGTTTGATAGCCCTTGGAGCGCTGGATGGTCACGAGCTTGGTTTTGCTGGTGATTGCGGCGCGAATGGCGTCGTAGTCAAACGAGCCGTCGGGCAGCAGATCGACCTGGCGGTAGGTCACGCCGTATTCCGCGAGCGAGCAGGGAGAGGGGCGAATGCCGATGACCTCCTCGAGCGTGTCGTAGGGGCGGCCGACGGGCGAAAGCAGTTCGTCGCCGGGGCGCAGGTTGGCCGAAAGCGCCACGGTGAGCGCGTGGGTGCCGCAGGTGATCTGCGGGCGCACGAGCGCGGCTTCGGTGTGAAAGCAGGCGGCGTACACCTTTTCGAGCGTGTCACGGCCCATATCGTCGTAGCCGTAGCCGGTGGTGGCGGCAAAGCAGGGCGCGCTCACGCGGTGCTCCTGCATGGCGGCGAGCACCTTATATTGATTATATTCGGCGGTTTGGTCAATTTGGGCAAACCGGGGCGCGAGCTCCTGCAGCACGCGCTCGCCAAAGCGATACACCGGCGCGCTCACGCCGAGGCGCAGCAGCTGTTGTTCGAGATTCATTGGAGCGACTTCCTTTCGGGATATTTTGAATGGCAAAGGTTCGTGGGGGCGCGCAGGCGCGCAGCCCGTCAGCCGGAGGAATGCGGCGCCGGGGCGTTGGGATCGGGCTCGGCCGCACCGGACGCACGATCGGGCACGGCGGCGCGCGCGGCGTCGGCCAAAATGCGCTCGGCCAGGTCGGTGAGCAGCTCGGGGCGGGTGATCAAAATGCCGTTTTGCTCATCGCCCACAAGCAGCAGCGTGTCGCCCGGCTGAATGTGGAAGAGCCGGCGCGCTTCTTTGGGGATCACGATCTGCCCTTTTTCGCCCACCTTGGCGGTGCCGAACACATGGCGCTTGGGCAAACCGAGCAAATGCTTTGCGACTGGCATAGGAACTCCTTTCTGTATGAAAAGTTATACTTTTCATACGCAACGCACCCATTATAACGCCCGCGCGGGCGTTTGTCAAGCGAAAAGTTTGCGATGCGTTTATACGCTGTTCACACTTGGCGCGTATGATAGCAAGCATATTCACAAAACGGCGCAAACGAAAGGGCGGAGTGAAAAATGAATCGGTTTCAGGCGTGGCTGATGCGGGTGATGGCGGGGCGCTACGGCCCGGATTCGCTGAACCAGGCGATGCTGGTGCTGGCGCTGGTGGTGCTGCTGGTGAACATGGGGCTGCAATGGTGGCCGCTGGCGCTGGTGGTGTCGGCGCTGCTGGTGCTGAGCATTGCGCGGCTGATGTCGCGCAATTTGGCGGCGCGCGCACGGGAAAACGCGAAGTGGCTTCGGGTGTGGAGCCCGGTGCGCAGCTGGTGGAAACGGCAGTGGATGCGCGTGCGCGATGTGCGGCGCTGGCGCTACCGCAAGTGCCGGGCCTGCGGCGCGGTGCTGCGCCTGCCCATTCGGCGCGGCAGGCACACGGTGGTGTGCCCGCGGTGCGGCAAGGAATTTGCGGTGCGGGTGTGGTTTTGATTTTTTGAGCGATCGGCAAAACAAAGCGGGCGAACCGGGACGCATTCCGGTTCGCCCGCTGGGCATCATGGGGGATTTTTTTTGCGGAAAAAGGGCCGGTGCGCGGCGATTCAGCGCGCGGCGCCGGTTTTTTTGGCGCCGATCAGCTCCGGCAGCTGCGCGAGCACCACGCCCGCGAACACCAGCGCGCAGCCCGCAAGCTCGCGGCCGCTCAGGCGCTCGTGCAGCAGCACCCAGCCGCCCAGCCCGGCAAACACCGATTCCAGGCTCATGAGCAGCGACGCCATGGCGGGCTCGGTGTCGCGCTGGCCGACGATTTGCAGCGTGTAGGCCACGCCGCTGGACATGACGCCCGCATACAGCAGCGGCAGCCACGCGGCGCGCAGCGACTCGAGGTTCGGCGATTCAAACAGGAACGCGCCCGCAAGCGAGATCACGCCGCACACGATGAACTGCACGCACGACATTTTTACGCCGTCCACCGCCGCGCCGAAGTGATCGACGGTGAGAATGTGGGCGGTGAAGCTCAGCGCGCAGAGCAGCATGAGCACGTCGCCCAGATAGATGCCCGACCAGCCGCCGGACAGGCAAAGCAGATACATGCCGCACAGCGCCGCCGCCACGGCGATCCACACCGGGAGCGCGACTTTTTTGTGAAAAAACAGCCCGCACACCGGCACCAGCACCACATAGACGGCGGTGAGAAAGCCGCTGCGGCCCGACACCGCCACGCCGGCCGGGTAGCAGGAAATGCCGAGCTGCTGCAGGTTCATGGCCAGGCACAGCACCACGCCGCACGCCGCGCCGCCGGTGAACAGCGTTTTGCGCGCCGCCTTGTCGCGCGGGATCAGCGGCTCGCCGGTGCATTTGGCACGAACGGAAAGATACACGATCAGCACCGCCGCGCCGATGAGCGAACGCACGCCGTTGAACGTGAACGACGCGACGCTGTCGGCGGCGCTGGTTTGCGCCACGAACGCCGTGCCCCAGATCATTGCGGTGAGCAGCAGCGTGAGGCTGCCCTTGATTTGTTTTGCTCTGCTTGTCATAGTGGGAATCCCTCTTTTTGTGTACTTCGCATGTGGATGAAAAACTGCGCGGTTCATGCATAATATTGCATATTATATCACGTTTGGCGCGCAGATGCAAGCCCTGCGGCGTTTTTTTTTCGGCGCGGCTTTTACGTTTCGTTGTCGATCACCAGATCGCAGTGCGACGCGACCTGAAACGCGTCAAAATAGCGCTGCTCCAGCGGGATCCATTCCGTTTCAAAGCGGCGAAACGCCGCCGGGGCGCAGCGGGCGCGCAGACGGCGGCGCTGCTCGTCGGGCGAAACGGTGCAGAACACGCGCAGCCCGTAGGCCGGAGCAAACGCGGGCAGCAGCGCGTAGACGCCCTCCACCACGAGCAGCGATCCGGGCGCAACGGTGCGCGGCGCGGCGAGCTTTTGCGTGCGGCAGCAGAACGGACGGTAGGCAAACGGCGCGCCCTGCCCCAAATGAGGCAGCACCTCGGCGGCAAAACGCTCGGAATCCACGTTGCCGCCGGGCTGCACGAGCCGCTCGGGCGTTTTGCGCGCGGCGGGCAGAAAAAAGTCGTCCATGTGCACGGCGTCGCAGCCGTAGGCATCGCACAGCGCAGCGGCCAGGGTGGTTTTGCCGCTGCCGCAGGGGCCGTCGATGGCCATGCACAGCGGGGTGTGGGCGCGCAGGCGGGCGTCGATCGCGCGGCGCAGCGCGTCGGGCACCGGAAACGCGGCGGTCATGGGCGCACCGCCCGGCCGCCGCCGATGGGAATCAGGCGGGCGGCGCGCAGCGCGATCAACAGCAGCGGAATCAGCACGAGCTGAAGCACGATGCCCGGCAGCGCGTTCACAAATGCGCCCGCCGCAAACAGCTTCCAGCTAAACGCATTGCCCATGAGCGCATAAATCGCGGCGCTGGCCGCGCCCCACGCCGCACGGCCGAGCAGCATGGCACCCGCGAGCGACGCATAAATATACGAAATTTTTGGGGGCAGCGCGCGATAAAGCAGCCCGGCCGCCGCCCCGTAGACGGCGAGCTCCACGGTCATGGCGGCGGCAATGGGCAGCATGGGCGGCGAACCGAGCGTGACGCTGCGCAGCAGCGGCAAAACGGCGCCCACCGCCGCGCCCCACGGCGCGCCGCACACAAAGCCGCACAGCAGCACCGGAATGTGCATGGGGCAAAGCATGGCGCCGAGCTTGGGAATTTGTCCGGTCAAAAACGGCAGCAGCATGCCGAGCGCCAAAAACAGCGCCGCGCAAACCAAACGCTGCATGCGCGCGCGCACCGCGGAACGGGAACGGGTGGACATGGGGCAGACCTCCTTGTGAGCAAAAAACGAGTATATATAATGTAAAGCAAAAACGAGGGTGCGAACTCTGTCAGAATAGCATAATCCCGCCCAAAAGTCAAGGGGACGGGCCCAAAATTTCCTTTGACGTTTCTTTACCGCGATTTGACGCACGGCGGCTTGCATTTTCTTGGATTCGGAGGTATAATATACAATGCGGAAGATTTTGAAAGTTTCGGTATCTCACCGAGATGGGCATATATGGAAAGGACTGCGGACGCATGAGAAAGACGAAAATCGTATGTACGCTGGGGCCGGCTTCGGGCTCGGAGGAAGTGCTGGAGCAGATGCTCCGCAACGGAATGAACGTGGCGCGGCTGAACTTTTCGCACGGCACGCATGAGGACCACAAAAAGATGGTCGAGCTGTTTCGGCGCGTGCGCGACCGGCTGGGCGTGCCCGCGGCGGTGATGCTCGACACCAAGGGCCCCGAAATTCGGCTGGGCACGTTTGAAGGCGGCAAGGCGGAGCTCCGGCCGGGCGCGCGCTTCACGCTCACGGCGCGGCAGGTGACGGGCACCGCCGACGAAGTGAGCATCACCTACGCCGACCTGCCGCATCAGCTCCGGCCGGGCGCGCGCGTGCTGCTCGACGACGGCCACATTGCGCTGCGCGTGGAGGAATGCACCGACACCGACCTGGTGTGCCGCGTGGAGGAAGGCGGCGAAATTCGCAACCGCAAGGGCGTGAACGTGCCGAACGTGCATCTCGATTTTCCGTATTTGAGCGCGCAGGACGAAAGCGACCTGCGGTTCGGCATTGAAAACGACGTGGACTTTGTGGCGGCGTCGTTTGTGCGGACGAAAGATGATGTGATCGCGCTGCGCAAGTATCTGGATTACTACGGCGGGCACAAGATCCGCATTATTTCCAAAATTGAGAATATTGAGGGCATTGAGAACTTTGAGGAGATCCTCAAATATTCCGACGGCATTATGGTGGCCCGCGGCGACATGGGCGTGGAGATCGAATATGAGCGGCTGCCGGGCATTCAGAAGCGGTTCATTCGCGAATGCTACCGCGCGGGCAAAATGGTGATCACGGCCACGCAGATGCTCGAGTCGATGATTCACAGCACCACCCCGACCCGCGCGGAGATCACCGACGTGGCGAACGCGGTGTTCGACGGCACGTCGGCGATCATGCTGTCGGGCGAAACGGCCATGGGCAACCACCCGGCGCTGGTGGTGAAGGTGATGGCCAAAATTGCGGAGCAGGCCGAAAAGGATTCGTTCGCACTGGGCATCTACCACGACGGGCCGCGCGAAAACGATTACACCGACGTGGCGAACGCGCTGTGCGACGCGGCGTGCACCACGGCGCGCGACGTGCACGCCACGGCGATCATTGCCGTGACCAAGTCGGGCTACACGGCGCGCCTGGTGTCCAAATTCCGTCCCAAGGAGAACATCATCGCGGCCACGCCGGAGGAAAAAACGTTCCATCAGCTGGCGCTGAGCTGGGGCGTGTATCCGGTGCGGGCGCTGTATCAAACCGACGCGAACGTGCTGTTCACCCATGCGGTGGACTGCGCGCGCAAGATCGATCTGGTGCAGGAGGGCGACTGCGTGGTGATCACCGCGGGCGCCGACGGCTCCACCGATGTGATCAAGGTGCACCGCGTGCCCAAGAGAAAATAACGGACATCCCGGTTTGTGTGTGAGCCCCCGGCTCGTGCGCGGGCCGGGATTTTTTGTGCGCGGTGCGGTGGCGTAGCATGTAAAATCACGCGCCGCGGCGGCGAAAAACTGGTCATGCTTCCGATTTTTGCGCGTTCGCGGCGCAATCGGGCGAAATCGCTTGATTATCCGGCGAAAAAAAGGTACAATAGAGGGGTAATTGCATCCGACTTTCCCCCGATTTTGGGGGACCGCAGAAAGGAAGCGCCGATTTATGAATGAATTTTATGAGAATCCGCTTTGTGTTCGCTATTCCAGCGACGCCATGAAGCGGATTTTTTCCGCGGACAACAAGTTTTCGACCTGGCGAAAGCTGTGGATCGCGCTCGCGGAGAGCGAAAAGGAGCTGGGGCTCGACATTACCGACGCGCAGATCGACGAGATGAAAGCGCACATTTATGACATCGACTACGATCGCGCGCGCCGCTACGAAAGCGAGCTGCGCCACGATGTGATGGCGCATGTGCGCACGTTTGGCGATGCATGTCCGCTCGCAAAGCCGATCATTCATCTGGGCGCGACCTCGTGCTATGTGGGCGACAACACCGACATTATCGTGATGCGCGAGGGGCTGCTGCAAATTAAAAAGCTGCTGGTGAACGCGATCGACGCGCTCGCCAAGTTTGCGGCCCAAAACCGCGACGTGGCCACGCTGGCCTACACGCATTTTCAGGCGGCGCAGCCCACCACGCTCGGCAAGCGCGCCACGCTTTGGGCGCAGGATTTGCTGCTCGATTTGGAGCAGCTGGACTTTGTGCTCGGGTCGCTGCGGCTGCTGGGGTGCAAGGGTACCACCGGCACCGGCGCCAGCTTTTTGTCGCTGTTTGACGGCGATCACAAAAAAGTGGTCGAGCTCGAGCGGCGCATTGCCCGCAAAATGGGCTTTGACAAGGTGATGGCGGTGTCGGGCCAGACCTACACGCGCAAGGTGGACTATTTTGTGCTGTCGGTGCTGTCGGGCATTGCGCAGAGCGCCTCGAAGTTTGCGGGCGATATTCGGCTGCTGAGCCACCTCAAGGAGTTCGACGAGCCGTTTGAAGCCAAGCAGATCGGTTCGTCGGCCATGGCCTACAAGCGCAACCCGATGCGCTCGGAGCGCATTGCGTCGCTGGCGCGCTATGTGATGACCGACGCGCTGAACCCGGCGATCACGGCTTCGGCGCAGTGGCTGGAGCGCACGTTGGATGATTCGGCGAACCGGCGCATCAGCATTCCGGAGGCGTTTTTGGCGGTGGACGGCATTTTGTCGCTGCAAATCAACGTGATCTCGGGCGGCACGCCGTATCCGCGCGTGATGGAAAAGCATCTGATGGAGGAACTGCCGTTCATGGCCACGGAAAACATTTTGATGTATTGCGTGAAGCAGGGCGGCGACCGGCAGGAGCTGCATGAGGCCATTCGCCAGCATTCGGTGGCGGTGACCAAGATGATTAAGCTCGAGGGCAAGCCGAACGACCTGCTCGACCGCATTGTGGCCGACGAGCGCTTCCACCTGACCCGCGCCGAGCTCGACGACATTCTGCATGTGCGCAACTTTATCGGCTGCGCACCGGAGCAGGTGGACGCGTTCCTCACGGAGTGCGTGCAGCCGGTGCTCGACGAAAACCGCGCGCTGCTGGGCGTGGATGTGGACATTCGGGTGTGACCGCATCCCGGAAACACGGACGATTCCTGCGCGGCACGCGCAGTGAATATAAAAACCAATCCATTCACTATTATTTGCGCAGCGCGAAATGAGGCGCGCCGCGCACACAAGGAGCGTATGCATTATGTTAACCGCAATTGTTGGCATTAACTGGGGCGACGAAGGCAAGGGCCGCATGGTCGATCTGCTGTCGCAGGAATACGAGATCGTGTGCCGTTATCAGGGCGGCAACAACGCAGGCCACACGGTGGTGAACGAAAAGGGCAAGTTCATTTTGAACCTGCTGCCTTCCGGCATTCTGCGCGACGACACGGTGAACGTGATGGGCCCGGGCATGGTGATCGATGTGGAGCATCTGTTCCACGAGGTGGAGCGCCTGCGTGCGGCGGGCATTGCGATTACCCCCGCGCATTTGAAGATCAGCGACCGCGCCACGATTTGCATGCCCTACCACAAGCTGCTCGACTGCCTGGAGGAGGATCGGCTCGCCGATAAAAAGTTCGGCTCGACCCGCCGCGGCATCGCGCCGGTGTATGCGGATAAATACATGAAAAAAACGCTGCGCATGGGCGACCTGCGCCATCCGGAGCTGCTGCGCGGCCGGCTGACCGATTTGCTCGAGTGGAAGAACCTCACGGTGGAAAAGGGCTACGGCCACGCGCCGATTCAGGTGCAGGACATGCTCGATTGGCTTGAAAAATACGGCGCGCCGTTCCTCGATTATGTGTGCGACACCACGCACTTTTTGGGCGATGCCGCGGCCACGGGCAAAAAGATCATGTTTGAGGCTCAGCTGGGCGCGCTGCGCGACATCGACTTTGGCATCTACCCCTACACCTCGTCCTCTTCCACGATCGCGGCCTATGCGCCGATCGGCGCGGGCATTCCGCAGTGCAAGCTCGACAGCAGCATTGGCATTATCAAGGCATATTCGAGCTGCGTGGGCGAGGGGCCGTTCACCTGCGAGCTGTTTGGGGCCGAGGGCGATGCGCTGCGCGAGGCCGGCGGCGAATACGGCGCGGCAACGGGCCGCCCGCGCCGCGTGGGCGGGCTCGACCTGGTGGCGTCGCGCTACGGCGTGATGATGCAGGGCGCCACCGATCTGGCGGTGACGAAGCTGGATGTGCTCTCTTATCTGGACAAAATTCCGGTGTGCGTGGCCTACGAAGTGAACGGCGTGCGCACGGAGCAGTTTCCGAGCGGCGTGGAGCTGGCCGAGGCCAAGCCGGTGTATGAATATGTGCCGGGCTGGAAGTGCGACATTTCCAAGTGCCGTACGTTTGCGGAGCTGCCGGAGGCGGCGCAGAACTATGTGCGCATGATCGAGCAGTCGGTGAAGTGCCCGGTGAAGTATGTTTCGGTGGGTGCAGAGCGCGAAGCCTACATTCAGCTGTTCTGAGGCGTGCGCTTCGGAATATTCCCGTTTGCAGACGCATGCGGTGTGCGGCACACCGATGAGGCCGCCGCCGCGCGATGAAAAATAATATTGTATTGTAAAAAACAAATCGGAGGAACGCCCAAATGATGGACATGCGTGCATTTTTGCCGAACGAACAGGAGGAGCCGCTCGACCGGATCCCGGCGAACGGCGGCTACACCGGTATTTTTCGCACCATTGCGTGCGTGGGCGACAGCCTTTCGTCGGGCGAATTTGAATCGCTGGACGAGCAGGGGAACAAGGGCTACCACGATATGTTTGAATATTCGTGGGGGCAGTATATTGCGCGCGAAGCGGGCTGCAAGGTGTATAATTTTTCGCGCGGCGGCATGACCGCGAAGGAATACATGGAAAGCTACGCCGACCGTAAGGGCTATTGGAACGAGGACTGGGCGGCGCAGGCCTACATTATGGCGCTGGGCGTGAACGACCTTTGGGGACAGAAGCAGCCGGTCGGCTCCGTGGCGGACATTTGCGCAGAGGATTGGCACAAGAACGCGCCGACATTCACGGGGTACTTTGCGCAGATCATTCAAAGATACAAAACCATTCAGCCCAAGGCGAAGTTCTTCCTCGTGACCATGCCGCGCAGCGGCGAACCGGAGCACGACAAGTATGCGGAACCGCAAACCGCGGCCATGCACGCGCTGGCGGATTATTTTGATTATACCTACGTGATCGATCTGCACCGCTATGCGCCGGTGTACGACGAGGACTTTAAGAAGAAGTTTTACCTGGGCGGCCACTTGAACCCGATGGGCTATATGCTCACCGCGCGCATGACGATGGCGTATATCGACTACATTATTCGCCACAACATGGAGGACTTCGCGCAGGTTCCGTTCATTGGCCAGCCGTTCCACAACGTCGGCGCGAAATGGTGATCCCTTTTTCGCCGTAATATATACCACGTCCCCGCACGACGGTTCCGTCATGCGGGGACGTTTTTTTTTGCCGCGATGCGGGCGTTATTCGCCGCCGAGGGTCAGCCCCGCGCCGCGCCATGCCGTTTCGAGCACCGACACCACGCGCAGGCTGTGGGCGAGCGCGTCGCGGAAAAAGCGGTCGTCGCGGTCGGCGGCGCGGTCACGGAACGCGGTCAGCTCATCCACCATGCGGCTGGCGCCCACCGGGAACGAAAATTCCTGCGGTGCGGCGTCGCGCAAACGGAGCGTGAACGAATCGAACACGTTCGGCGCGGCGGTGCTCACCATGCAGCCGTGCTCGCCCGCGAGCGTGAAGCCGCTCGGTGCGGCGCAGTCCTTGGCGGCGGTGAGCGTGACCGAAACGCCGTCCATATCGAGGGCGAGCACGCCCGAGGTGTCGATGCCGCGCACCGTGTGGGGCGCATAATGCACGGCGCGCGGCGCGCCCAGCAATCCCATGGCCAGATGGAGGTTGTACACATTCAGATCCATCAGCGCGCCGCCGCCGAGCGCCGGGTCGAACACCGGGTCGGTCATGCCGGCGCAAAAGCGCGCGTAGCGCGAGGAATACTGCGCGTAGCAGAACGATGCAAGGCGGATCGGGCCGAGCTGCGGCAGCAGCGTCTGCGCAGCGGCAAACGCCGGGCAATAGCGGTTGGTGATCATTTCAAACAGGAACACGCCGTGCTGCGCGGCGCGATCGGCCAGCGCGCGCGCCCCGGCTGCGGTGACGGCAAACGGCTTTTCGAGCAGCACATGCTTGCCTGCGCAGAGCGCTTGGTCGGCGAACGGCACATGAAGCGCGTTGGGCAGCGCGACATACACCGCGTCCACCGCGGGGTCGGCGAGAAGCACCGGATAGCTTGGGTAGGTGCAGGGCAGCGCGTATTGCTGCGCAAGCGCGGCGGCAGCCTCGGGGCGGCGCGTCCAGATCCCGCACACGGTCAGACCGGGCACGGCGCGCACCGCCTTGAGAAATTCCGGCACAATTTTGCCGCCGCCGATGATGGCGATGTTCATGAATGAGCACTCCTTTCAAAAAAACCATACGTTCGCTCGCGCCCGCGAGGAAACGTATGGTGATGCCTTTTTCTGTTTTCCGCCCGAACCGCAGACAAAAGCGCCGGAGCGGCCGGTGTGGGTGCAGCTTCGGAGCAAATGCGATGGGATGCGCGGGTGCAAATCCCCTTGCCGCCGACAGGCGGAGGACACACTTGATGCGCCCAATTCGCGTTGCGAATATATTCCACCGCGCGCCGCGCGAAAATTCGCGGGAGCAAATGTGGCCGGATGCGCGGGTGCAAATCCCCTTGCCGCCGACAGGCGGAGGGCACACTTGATGCGCCCAATTCGCTTTGCGAATATATTCCACCGCGCGCCGCGCGAAAATTCGCGGGAGCAAACGTGACCGGATGCGCGGGTGCAAATCCCCTTGCCGCCGACAGGCGGGAGGACACACTTGATGCGCCAAGCCGCTTTGGGAATATTCCACCGCGCGCCGCGCGAAAATTCGCGGGAGCAAATGTGGCCGGATGCGCGGGTGCAAATCCCCTTGCCGCCGACAGGCGGAGGACATACTTGATGCGCCCAATTCGCTTTGCGAATATATTCCACCGCGCGCCGCGCGAAAATTCGCGGAAGCAAATGTGGTTGGAATCCCGGGTGCAAATCCCCTTGCCGCCGACAGGCGGATGGCGCATTATATGCGCCAAGGTGATTTGAGCAAATATATCTGCTCGCTCAGCGAGCAGATATATTTGTGACACTGATCGCGTCTTTGATCGTTTTCTCCATGGCTTCGTGGCCGTAGCGATCCACCTGAGCACGGTTCTTTTCGCCGTGGGTCAGGCAGCCGGCACCGCCAATGCAGCCGCCCACGCAGGCCATGCCCTCGATGAAGTTCGCATCCGACAGGCGCTTCGAGGCCTTGAGCAGCGCCACGCGGCAGGCTTCGATGCCGTCGCAGGCCACCGACTTGAGGTCGAAGTTGTCAATGCCCTGCTCCTTGAGCGCTTCCACCACCGCGTCCGAAAGGCCGCCGCAGCGCGCAAAAATGCGGCCGTAGTAAGAGGCGTTGTCCAGCGCGGTTTCTTCAAGCGAGGCCAGGTCGAGATCGCGGCTGTCGAACAGCGCCTGAAGCTCCTCAAACGTGATCACACTGTCAATATACGGGCGAACCGTATCCTGCTGGAACTCCATCTTCTTCGCGGTGCACGGCCCGATGAACACCACCTTGGCCGTGGGATCGGTGGACTTGATGTAGCGCGCCAGCGTGGCCGCCGGGGAAAGATTGCTCGAAATGTAGGGCGCGAGGTCGGGGAACTGCTGCTTGATGAACGTGACGAACGCCGGACAGCAGGAGCTGGTGAGAAAGCCCTTTTCGGCCAGCTCACGCGCTTCGGCAAACGCCACCATGTCGGCGCCGAGCGCCGCTTCCACCACCGTGTAGAAGCCGAGCTTTTTGATTGCCGTGACCACCTGGCCGAGCTTTGCATACACAAACTGGCTCGAAATGGCGGGCGCTACCACCGCATAGGTCTTATACTGGGTATTGTTCTCGCTCGCTTTGAGCATCCGAATGGTGTCCAGAATGAACGAAGCGTCCGAAATCGCGCCGAACGGGCACTGATACACGCACGCGCCGCACGAAATGCACTTGTCGTTGTTGATCTGCGCCGCCTGATTTTCATCCATGGAAATCGCCTTGACCTTGCACGCGCGCACGCACGGGCGCTTAAAGTCCATGATCGCGCCGTAGGGGCAGTTTTTGGCGCAAAGACCGCAATCGACGCACTTGGATTTGTCAATGTGCGCCTTTTGATGCTCGTCGAACGAAATCGCGTTGCGGCGACACGCATCCTCGCAACGGTGCGCCAAGCAGCCGCGGCACACGTCGGTGACCTGGAAGCCGCCCATGGGACATTCGTCGCAGGCAATGTCGATCACCTGAATCACGTTCGGGTTGGTGCGGTCGCCGCCCATGGCGAGCTTCACGCGCTCAGCCAGGATCGCACGCTCCTTGTAAACGCAGCAGCGCATGGTGGGCACCTTGCCGGGCACGATCATTTTGGGAATGTCGAGCACATTCTGCTCCAGCGTGCCCGCCCATTCCTGGCGCGCCACTTCGCGCAGCACTTTGTACTTCAGGTGTTGAATTTTGGTGTCGAATTTTTTCATAACGCAGGTCCTTTCCGGGATAAAACCAAATTAAAAATAGATCACTTTCACATGCTTGCCCATTTTGGTCAGGCACTCGGTGAGCTCGGTGACGAGCTGCATTTTTATATTGAAATTGATCGGCAGGTCGGGGTTCTGGTGCGCCGGGTTGATGGCGCGGCCCACAAAAAAGTTGATGTCGGTCGCTTCCTCAAACAACAGGCGGCAGATCAGCGACGCGCCGTCGCGTTTCATGCTCCAGTGGGCGTAGGATTCATTATCTTTGAGGTAATCCTTGGCGTAGGTGAGCACGCGGTTGACGGTGATCACGCCCTCGGTGACGAGATCCACGCCCTCCAGCGTGGCGGTGGGGGGAATTTCGGGGTCGATGAACTCCAGGCACGGGCGCAGCGGCTTGCCGAGGTAGCGCGCCGCGATCGACGAGGTGGTGCCGCCGCACACAATGTGCTTGCCCTCCTTGGAGAAAAAGAGCGCCATCATCTTGTTGCAGTCGTCGCGGTTGGAGGGCGGCCCAAACAGCAGGTTCACGGGCGAACGCTTGCGAATGCGCACCGTGCACACCGTGGCGTCGTCGCCGGGCTTGCCGTCGTAGAGCCGGAGCACCTCGTCGAGCAGGATGGTGGAAAGCGTTTTGGCGGTGTAGCCCACGTCGCACAGCGGCTCCATATAGGCGATGATGTCGTCGCGCTTCCAGCCAAAGTTATAGGCCAGCCCGATGCCCGCGTGGGGGCAGCCGTCGCTCATTGCAATGAACACGTCGCCCTCCTGAAGCGGAATGTGCGACTGATAGATCTTTTTGTCGCCGATCACGCGCTCGGTTTCGGGGTAGTCCACATGGCGGCCGCCGCGGATGAGAATGACATGGGGGTTATCGAACTGAATGAGCTCGGCGGAATCGTTGTTGATGATATGCAGGATGGTGAACGTGGAATATGCCACGCCGCGCACCTTGCAAATGGGCAGTGTGGCCGCGATGGTGCTCACGCAGTCTTCGAGCGAGAGCCCCTGCGCCATCATGGTGGAGATAATCTTGGACGTGAGCGTGGAGAGAATGCTTGCCTTCACGCCGCTGCCCAGCCCGTCGGCGAGCACCAGCACGGTGGAGTTGTCATCCTGTTCCACCACGTCCACATGGTCGCCGCACAGTTCTTCGCCGTAGTGGTTCACGCTGCGCCAGCCAATATCCGCACAGAGCTTATTCATGGGTCATGGTCTCCTTCAGCTTGGTCAGGGCAATTTTG
Source organism: uncultured Eubacteriales bacterium (assembly GCA_934667575.1). Taxonomy (GTDB): domain Bacteria; phylum Bacillota; class Clostridia; order Oscillospirales; family Acutalibacteraceae; genus RGIG4076. The sequence goes on from CAKUME010000005.1 coordinate 14,378, forward strand.
GTTTCGGCCGCCGTTTCACCGAGCAGCGAGGCGATCTCCTGCACGATGCACATTTGTTTGTCCACCACCTTGTCGGCAATGGCCACGGTTTCGTTCGTGATCTTTTCGCGCTTGGCGCGGGCCTTTTCTTCGTCGGTCACATCGCGCAAAATGCACAGCAGCGCGCGGAATTCGCGGTCGGGCACAATGGTTTGCTCCACATAGCGGTCGTATTCGGCCAGATACACGCGCTGGTTGCGCACGCTGCTGCCCGATTCCTGCACGTCGAGGAACGGCTTGGGGTCAAGAATGCGCACCACCGGCTCGCCGAGCACATCGCCCGCGCGGGGAATATTCATCAGGCGCAGCGCGGTGCGGTTGATCTGCTGCACCTCCAGGCTTTCGCTGAGCACCACAATGCCGTTGGGGGAATTGTTGAGAATATTATCGGAAAAATTCTCGGCTTTTTCTTTGAGATAGGGCAGGCACATGGAGATTTCGGCCTTGCCCTGCACAATGGCGATCGCCTTTTCGCGGCAGGTGTTGTAGCCGCAGGAGCCGCAGTTCAGCTCATCCTCGGGGCGGGTTTTGCCCATTTGGCGCAGCGCGTCGGTAATTTCCGATTCCGACGGCGTGCGCGCAAAATTGAGGATGGGCATCATCGGCTTGCTCAGCTCGGCGGGCGCGGGCTGAGCCACGTTAAAGTCCTCGGAGCCGGTGTAGCGGATTACGGCGGCGGTGTCGCGAATGGGCGAGCGATGGTATTTTTCCATCACCGGGCCGCTGATGCAGCTGCCCACACACGCCGACATTTCCACAAAGCAGTGGTCAATGCTGCCTTTTTCAATGTCGCGCAGCGCGGCAATGCAGTTTTCGGCGCCGTCGATCGCCATATAGGCGTAGCCGGGCGCATCCAGATCCATCGACTTGAGAATGCCGCCGGTGGTCGGGAACGAACGCGCGCGGCTTTTTTGGGTCGCGTCGAGCCCTTTTTCGAGCGGAACGCCCGCCGAGGCCAGCCAGCGGGTGAGGTCGGCAAAGGTGAGCACCGCGTCGATCATGCCGGGGTAGGACGCGGCCTCGTCCATTTTGGACAGGCACGGCCCCACAAACACCACCTTGGCGCCGGGATGGCGGCGCTTGAGGTCGGCGCCGTGCGCGAGCATGGGCGACAAAATTTCGGCCAGATCGGGCAGCAGCGACGGAAAATACTTTTGGATGAGCAGGTTCACGGTGGGGCAGCACGACGAGATGAGCACATTGCGCTGCTCCTCGCGCAGCATCCGCTCGTATTCGCGCTTCACAATGGTGGCGCCCACGGCGGTTTCCTCCACGTCGGCAAAGCCGAGGGCCTGCACCGCGCGGCGCACGCCCTCAATGCCCACGCCGTCGTAATTGGCGATGAACGAAGGGGCAATGCTCATGTAAACGGGCGCGCCGCTTTGAATGAGCACGCGCGCGGTTTCGGTTTGATCCACAATTTGCTTGGCGTCCTGCGGACATACCACAAAACACTGCCCGCACAAAATGCACTCCTCGTGCACAATGTGCGCCTGATTGCCCGAAAACCGGATCGATTTCACGGGACAGTGGCGAATACATTTGTAGCAGTTTTTGCAGTTGGCCGTGCGGAGCTTCAAAAATTCCGTCACCGCTCACTGCCCCCTTTCGGCAGCCAGTGCCGGGCGCACGTGCTGTTCAAAAAAGTCGGAAAACGTGGCGGGCGTGATGCCGACGAACACATCGTCGTTCACCTGCACGGTCACGCCCACGCGGTTGCAGCAGCCGATGCAAAAGCTCCCGGCCAGCGTGATGTCCGGCTCGAGCCGCTCTTCGGCAATCTTTTTTTGGAATAACTCGACCAGCTCATGGGAACCCTTCAGATGACATGAGCTGCCGACACACACCTGAATGACCATAGACGAACTTCCTTTCGGCTTTTATTGAGCGAGGGGCAGAACGTGCTGGGTAAAAAACGAATCAACGGTTTCGGGCGAAACGGAAAAATGCGTGTCGCCCACATTCACGCACACGCCGTGCGTGCAGTCGCCCATGCAGAACGCGCTGGCGAGCTCCACGGCGCCGGTGAGCTCCGGGTGCGCGGCAATGCGGTCGCGCAGCGCTTCGAGCACCTGCCGCGAACCCTTTAGGTGGCAGGCGCTTCCAATACATACGGTGATGCGGGTCATAAAATTTGCAATCCTCCTCCGGTTTTTTGCAAGTGGAGCGTTACACGGCAAAATACGCGCAATTCTCCATTTATACTTATTTTAAATAATAACAGGAATGGTGACAAATGCAAATTTTGCATGGAAGCCATGCGCAAAAACATATAGCTCACCGAAAATGCAGCGGGAATGCGAAAAAAACGTGGACATTCGCGCGCGCATGCGGTATAATAATAGATATACCAAAATAAGCAAAAAAGCAATCCACCACATTCGCGGGCATCGGTTGCCCGCAGCGAGGGAGGCGCGAAAGCGATGAACGCATGGACGGCGCTTTGGGGCAACCGGGTGCTGGTGAACGGCCTGATCGGCTGGGCGGCGGCGCAGGTGCTCAAAACGGGAATATACGCGGCGATCAACCGGCGGCTGGACATTCACCGCCTGTTCGGCGACGGCGGCATGCCGAGCGGCCATTCCGCCACGGTGACGGCCATGGCGGTCACCAGCGCATTTGCGTTTGGGCTAGGGTCGTTTGAATTTGCCATTTCGGCCATTTTGGCCATTATTGTGATGCACGACGCGATGGGCGTCCGGCTCGAAACAGGCAAACAGGCGAAGGT
>CAKUME010000006.1 GCA_934667575.1 uncultured Eubacteriales bacterium
CGGGCAGGCTGCGGCACATAGCGCGGCAACACCGGCGTTTCGATCACGCAATCCTCAAACACGAGCGGCTGCGCCGTCTTGTCGGACATTTTAGCCGCCGGGCGTGCGGGTGCAGCCGCCGATTCGCTGCCGGCCGAAGCAGGCTGAAGCGTTAGCCCGGCCGCGCCGGATGCGAATTGCAGCTGCTTGGGGCGGTCGCCGGTGCGGAACGCGTCGCACACCGCACGGTACACGGCGTCGAACACCGGGCGCTCCGTGATGAACCGCACCTCAATTTTGGCGGGATGCACGTTCACATCCACCGCCTCGGGCGGAATGTGCAGCTGAAGCACGCAGGACGGAAACTTGCCTGCCATCACCGCGCCGCGGCACGCCTGTTCCAGCGCCGCCGAAGCGGTCTGGCTTTTCACATAGCGGCCGTTGATAAAAAAATTCTGCATGCTGCGGCTGGCGCGCGCGGCCTCCGGCCGACTCACAAAGCCCTCCACCGTGATGCCGCCCATGCGGTACGACACCGGCATCAGCCCGGCGGTAAATTCGCGCCCGTAAACCGCAAACACCGCCGACCGGAGCTGGCCGTCGCCTGGTGTGCGCAGCGCTTCGCGGCCGTCGCGCACAAACCGCACCGACACCTCCGGGTGCGACAGCGCAAGTTTATCGAGCACATTTGCGATTGCATTGCCCTCCGCCACGTCTTTTTTGAGGAACTTCATGCGCGCGGGCGTGTTATAGAACAAATCCCGCACCAGCACCGTGGTGCCGCAGGGGCAGCCTGCATCCTCAATGAGCGCTTCGTCGCCGCCGTTGATGCAATAATGCGTGCCGGCCAGCTCCGACTCCGTGCGCGTGAGCAGCTCCACCCGCGCCATGGCGCAAATGGAAGCCAGCGCTTCGCCGCGAAAGCCCAGCGTGCCGATGGCGCTCAGGTCGGCGGCAGTTTGAATTTTGCTGGTTGCATGGCGCAAAAATGCCTTGGGCACATCGGCGCGCGCAATGCCGCAGCCGTTATCCGTCACACGCATATAGGTGGTGCCGCCGTTGTGAATTTCAACGGTGATCACCGTTGCGCCCGCGTCAATGGCGTTTTCGGTCAACTCCTTAATCACCGATGCGGGGCGCTCCACCACTTCGCCTGCGGCGATCAGTTCGGCAATGTGTTTTTCGAGCACATGAATTTCTGGCATCCGGGTTCCTCCTTCCGGCGGAATTGATATGTATTCATGCGATTCAAAGTGCCTGCGCCTTGCACTTGAGCTCATAGAGCTTGTTCATCGCCTCGATCGGCGACAGCACGTTCACATCAATGGCCTTGAGCTCATCGATCAATTCGTTATGGGCCGGCGCGGCCAGCGTGAGCTGCGCATCGGGTTCCGCTGCGGCCGGCGCGGCCGCTCGAGAGGCGGCCTTTGCGGCCGGCGCTTCGCCCGGCATCTGCTCCAGCTCCTGCAAAATCTTTTTGGCGCGGGCGATCACACGGTCGGGCAGCCCCGCGAGCTTGGCCACCTCGATGCCAAAGCTGTCGTCTGCACCGCCGCGCACGATCCGCCGCAGGAAGGTGATATCGTCGCCGTGCTTTTTCACTGCGATATTATAATTTTTCACCCCCGCAATTTCGCCCTCCATCGCGGTGAGCTCATGGTAGTGCGTGGCAAAAAGCGTTTTGGCGCCCAAGCGGCGCTTGTCGGCCACATATTCCAGCACCGCGCGCGCAATGCTCATGCCGTCGTAGGTGGACGTGCCACGGCCGATTTCGTCGAGCAGCAGCAGGCTGTTGGCCGTGGCGCTGCGCAGAATCTCGGCCATCTCGGTCATTTCCACCATAAAGGTGGACTGCCCGGCGGTCAGGTCGTCCGACGCACCCACGCGGGTGTAAATGCCGTCGAGCAGGCAGAGGTCGGCCTGATCCGCCGGCACAAAGCTGCCGCATTGCGCCATCAGGCACGCCAGCGCGGTTTGGCGCATATAGGTGGATTTGCCCGCCATGTTGGGGCCGGTGATGATCGCCACGCGGTTTTCGTCCGAATCGAGCGCAACGTCGTTCGGCACAAAGGGCGCGCCGTTGAGCAGCGCCTCCACCACCGGGTGCCGGCTGTTTTTGAGCGCGATGCGGCCCTCCACGTTCATCTGCGGGCGGCAATACTGGTTGCGCGCCGCCACCTCGGCAAACGAACAAAGCACATCGAGCTGCGCCACCGCCTGCGCGGTGTTCTGCACGCGGTCGAGCTGCGCGGCCACAAACCGCCGCACCTGGTCAAACAGCTCATATTCCAGCTGCACCGACCGCTCCCGGGCGCTCAAGATTTTGTTTTCGAGCTCCTTGAGCTCGGGGGTAATATAGCGCTCACAGTTGGTGAGCGTCTGCTTGCGGATGTAGTTCGCCGGCACCTCGGCCTTGTTCGCGTTTGAAATTTCAATATAATAACCAAACACGCGGTTATAGCCCACCTTGAGGCCTTTAATTCCGGTTGCTTCGCGCTCGTTGGCCTCAATTTGCGCCATAAACTGCTGCCCGTTGGTGAGCATATCGGTGAGCTCGTCGAGCTCGCTGCTGTATCCCCGGCGGATGAGCTTGCCCTCGCGCACCGTGACCGGCGGATTTTCCTCCAGCGCGCGGTCGATGCGGTCGGCCACGTCCTCGAGCCCATCCACTTTTTGCCGCAGCTCCTGCAGCAGTGGCACCTGCGCGGGCTCCAGCTGCGCGCGCAGCGTTGGCATCTGGCGGGCGGCGGCGCACAGGCTGCGCAGGTCGCGGCCGTTGGCCGTGCCGTAGACCACGCGGGTCATCAGGCGCTCCATATCAAAGATCTGCGCCAGTGTGTCGATGAGATTTTGGCGCTGCATGGGGTCACGCGTGAGCGCTTCCACCGCATCGTGCCGCCGAATGATCGGCGCATAGCCCATGAGCGGCTGCGTGACCCAGGTGCGGATCAGGCGCTTGCCCATTGCGGTTTTGGTGCGGTCGAGCACCCAGAGCAGGGAACCGCGCTTTTCCTTGGTGCGCATGGTTTCGGTCAGCTCCAAATTGCGCCGCGCCGCCAGGTCGAGCCGCATATACTGCGTTTGCTCATACACCGTCAGCTTTTGCAGCCGTTCAATGCCGGTGCGCTGCGTTTCTTCCAAATAGCCGAGCAGCGCGCCGAGCGCGCGCATGGCTTCGGGCTTGGATTCCAGCTGCGCGAGCGCGGGATGGTCGGCGCCGAACTGGGCCTGCGCTTTTTGGGCGCAAAGCTCCGGCGCAAAGCACGCGTCGTCGCGCAGCTCGGCATTCGCGTGCAGCCGGTCGCGGATGAACGCGCCCACCTGCTTGGCGTCGCAAAAATCCGCGTTAAAAATCACCTCGCGCGGCTGATAGCGCGCCAGCTCATCGCGAATTTCGTCTTCGCCGGGCTGCTCCAGCACCGTGGCGGCCGCCTCGCCGGTGGAGATATCGGCAAAGCACATGCCGCAGCGCGAACCGCCGTAGTACACGGCGCAAAGATAATTGTTGCGCCCCTCGTCGAGCATATCGCTTTCAATCACCGTGCCGGGCGTGACCACCCGCACGATCTCGCGCTTTACCAAACCTTTGGCCGTGGCGGGGTCCTCCATCTGCTCGCAGATCGCCACCTTGTATCCCTTGGCGATCAGCCGCTGAATGTAGGTGTCCACGCTGTGGTACGGCACGCCGCACATCGGCGCGCGCTCCGCCTGGCCGCATTCCCGCCCGGTGAGCGTGAGCTCCAGCTCGCGTGAGGCCAGCTTGGCATCTTCAAAAAACATTTCATAAAAGTCGCCCAGCCGATAAAACAGAATGCAATTTTGATATTCGCGCTTTGTGTTCAAATATTGCTGCATCATGGGCGAAAAATCCGCCATCCGAATCCCCCCTTCCGTTTGCGCGGCGCGCGGTTAGTGGCAGCCGCTGCAATGGCCGCAGTCGCCGCCGCACTGTGCTTCGGTGTAGTCAGCGGTGTCGGGGTCTTCGCCCTCAATCGACTTGAGAATGATCGCCTGCACCCGCTGAGTGAGCGCATCGAGTGCGTTTTTGGCCGCTTCATAGGCCTTCATGTGCTCGTTGCTCATAATTTGGGCATACACTTCCCGCAGCTCGCGGTTATACTGCGCGAGCTTCTCGTTGTCGGGCTGCTCCGCCGTGCTCTCGTTGTTGATCGCCAGGCGCTTCAGGTTAAAATCGCCGATCAGCTTTTGCAGGTCGCCGTCCTCGTCGCTCGCCTGCTGCGCCAGCTTGAGCGCCACATAGCGGTCGTCCGCCTGAATGAGCCGTCCAATTTCGCGTGCGTGTTCAATAACATCCATCTCTTTGTTTCCTTTCCGTTTTTCATTTTTTATTTACGATTTTATTTCCGATCATTCCAGCTGCAGCAGCTCGCCCTGGAGCGTCCAGTTGCGCGCATGGGCAATGCGCACCGCCGCAAAATGCCCCACCGCCTCTTCGGGCGCAGGAAATGTGATAATCAGGTTGCCCTCGGTGCGGCCGGACACAATGCCCTCGGCGCTGCGCTCCTCGCACAGCACTCTCCGCTCGCTGCCGACCATGGCCGCGCACCGGCGCGAAGCAATTTCTTCCTGCGCGCGCAGCAGTTCGGTGAACCACGCGGATTTTTCGGTCGCGGGAATGGGGTCGGGCATTTCGGCCGCGGGCGTGCCCTTGCGCGGCGAATAGATAAAGGTATACAGGCTCGTGAACTCCACCTCGCGGATCAGGCTGAGCGTTTGCTCAAAATCCTCCCGCGTTTCGCCCGGAAACCCGACGATCACATCGCTGGTCAGGCTGATTTCCGGCATGGTGCGGCGCACGGCGTGCACCAGCTCCAGATAGCGCGCGCGGTCGTAATGCCGGTTCATCTGTTTCAGAATGCGATCGCTGCCCGACTGGAACGGCAAATGCAAATGCTTGCAGATCTTGGGGCTGGAGGCCATCGCATCAAACAGCTCCTGCGTGGCGTCCTTGGGGTGAGAGGTCATAAACCGCACCCAAAAGTCGCCGGGAATTTCGGCGGTGCGGCACAGCAGCTGCGCAAACGACACCGGCTCCGGCAGGTTTTTGCCGTAGGAATTCACGTTCTGCCCCAGCAGCGTAATATCCCTGTAGCCCGCGTCCACGATCTGCCGCGCCTCGGCGAGCACGCGCTCCGGCGCACGGCTGCGCTCCCGCCCGCGCACATAGGGCACAATGCAGTAGGTGCAAAAGTTGTTGCATCCGTTCATCACCGGCAGCCATGCGCGAATTTCGCCGTCGCGGTGCACCGGCACATCTTCGGGAATGGCGTCGCCGTTCATTTCGCACGCGAACACCCGGCGGCTGTTGAGCATGCAGCGCAGCACGAGCTCGGGCAGGCGGTGGATTTGATGCGTGCCGAACACCAGCCCCACAAAGGGATAATGTTCCCGAATGCGCGCCACCACATGTTCCTCCTGCATCATGCAGCCGCACAGCGCGATCAGCACCGACGGATGGCGCCGCTTGACTGCCTTGAGCGCCCCCACATTGCCGAACACGCGATCTTCGGCGTGCTCGCGCACCGCGCAGGTGTTAAAAAGGATAAAGTCGGCGTCCTCGTCGCGGTCGGTAAAGCCATATCCCATCTCGGCCAGCAGGCCCTTCATGCGTTCGGCGTCGGCAATGTTCTGCTGGCAGCCGTAAACATGCACGCACGCCAGCGGCTGCGGCCCGCGCGCGCGCAGCGCCATAATATCGCGCACCTGGCGGGCGCATTCCTGCTGATCCGCCGGTTCGTCTGTTCGTTTTTCACGTTGCTCGGTCAAGGCAGTCCCTCGTTTCGTTGTCGTAATTTATTCCGCCGTGCGGCGGCGGGTGGTATCATAATATTATACCAATTTCGCGCGCCGATTACAAGTGCGGCGGAGCGAAAAAAGCCGTCCCGCGTCGGATTTTTCGTCTGCGGGACGGCCGGAAAAATATTTTATGCATGCAGCGCGTCGCCGCAGCCGGGCACCATAGCCACATAGGCGCTGCCGGACGACGCTGTTTGCGGCGAATCGGATGCCGCGCGCGACGAAGTTTGCGACGAAGCGCTGCTCTCGGCCGAGGCGTCGGCGTCGGACTGCGCATTGTCGGCCGACGACGCATCCGACTCCGCCGGCTGCTCGGGCGCATCGTCGCCCTGCGTTAGGCGGCTGATCGCCGCATTGAGCTGGGTGTCGTCCGCATCGTTGAGCAGGTCCAGGCTGCCGTTGTATTGCAGCCGCACGTCGTAGTCCGGGGTCACGCCGGTGTCGGTAAAGCTGCCGCTGAGCGGCGGATAAAAATTCGCCGTGGTCAAATACAGGCCCGAACCGTCGGTGAACGTGAACAGCTCCTGCAAGGTGCCCTTGCCGTAGCTCTGGGTGCCCACCACCACACCGCGGTGATAATCCTGCACGGCGGCGGCAATCAGCTCGGCAGCGCTGGCGCTCTTTTGATTGATGAGCACCGCAAGCGGCAGGCTGTTCTGCGCCGCATCGGAGGTGTAGAGCACCGTGTGCTTGCCGTCGGCGCCCGCGCTCGACACAATGCTGCCCGCCGGGAGCAGGCTGTCGAGAATTTTGGCCGCCGATTCCAGCGTGCCGCCGCCGTTGTTGCGCACATCGATAATCAACCCCGCCGCGCCGCCGCGCGTGAGCGCGTTGAGCGCATCGGCAAACGCGTCGGCGGTTTTGGCGTCGAACGAATAGATGCGAATATAACCGATGCTGTTGTCGAGCATCCGCGACGACACCGTTACGGTGTCGTATTCCCGGCGGGGAATCACAAAGCTGAGCGTGTTCCCCTCGCCGGAAGCGCCGCGCGCCACCTCAACGGACACCTCGGTGCCTGCCGAACCGGCAAGCGCGTCGGCCACCTGCGAAACGCTCCAGCCGGTCACATCCTGCCCGTCCACCCGCACAATGCGGTCGTCTTTTTGCACCCCGGCCACCGCCGCGGGCGCGCCGTCGATCAGCCGGGTAACGACCACCGCCGAGCCCGAGAGCGCAATATCCATGCCCACGCCCTCGGCGCGGCCCGCCAGCTGCTTTTGCAGCGCGGTGCACTCGCTCTGGGTCAAAAACTGACTGTACGGATCCGACAGCCCGCTCACATAGCCCTTGGTGATCGCGTCGTCGAGCTTGTTTTCATCGATATCATACAAATAGCGGTCGCGCGTTTTGGTGTCCACCTGATAAAGCTTGGCGTACATCTTTTGCCGTTCCGTGAGGTTCTTCACCTGCTGGTTGAACCGATTCATCGCGTATTGATAGGTCAGCGTCAGCGTCAGCGTGGCGGTCAGCGCCATCAGCGCGATCGTCACACCGGGCGACACTCGTCTTTTGCCCATATTCTCACCCGTCCCGTTTCAAAAATTTCGGCTCATCCGATGCGGAAAAATTGCAGCGGATTGATCGGCACGCCGTTTTGCAGCACGCCAAAGTGCAGGTGATAGCCGGTTGCAATGCCCGACATGCCCACATAGCCAATTGTTTGGCCTTTGGTCACATTTTGGCCCGCGCTCACCGCCAGCCCGCTGCAATGGCCATAGAGCGTGGAAAGCCCGTTGCCGTGGTCAATGATGCAGTAGATGCCGTAGATGCCGTCGTTATACGACACATAGGCCACGCGGCCCGAGTCGGCCGCCACAAACGGCTGCCCCGCAATGCCCGCGCCCGCAATGTCAATGCCGCGGTGGCCGTAGCCCTCGCCGAAATACTGCGTGAGGTTGCTGCGGCTCGCGTAGCCGGGCATGGGCCAGGTGAAGGTGCCGGTGCCGGTAATCGCATTGTTCTGCTCCTGCTGGCGGCGCTGATCCTCGTAATATTGCTTCCACCACGCCTCAATTGCGCGGTCGGCTTCGTCGTATTTTTGCTGAAGCACCGCCTGCTGCGCCTGCGCATCGGCGGTGGCGGAGCGGATCTGCGCCGCCACGCGCTCGCTTTCGGCCGCGGCGCTTTCCAGCTGCGCTTTTTGCGCATCGTATTCCGTTTTCACGGCGGCCAGCGCCTCGCGGTCGGCCTCAATGCTCTGCTTTTCTGCGCGGATCGCCTCGGTTTCGTTTTTGAGCGTTTCCATAATGGCGTTGTCGTGCGACACAATGGCCGCCACAAACTCCGAGCGGTTAAAATAATCCTGCACGCTGTCGGCCGAAAAAATCATATCCAGCATCGAAGCTTCGCCCGTCATATAGAGCAGCTTGAGCCGCTTTTTGAGTGTTTCGTAGTCCGAATCGATCTGTGCCTCCGAATCGGCAATCTGCGACTGCTTGTCCGAAATTTGCGCGTCATACATATCGATCTGCGAATTGAGGTTATCGATCTGCCCCTGCGCATTCGCAATTTTCTCTTTGAGCGAATCCAGATACGCCTGCTGCGACTGGGCCTGCCCCTTGAGCTCGGTGAGCTTTTGGTCGAGCACGGCCTGCTGCTGCTTGAGGCTGCTCAGCGTGCTTTTTAGGTCACTGAGCGACGCCGCGCGCGCGGGCTGCGCCGCCGGAAATGCCAGCGCGGTTGCCGCGGCAAACGCAATGCTCATCACCCATGCCGCCGCGCGCCGATGCTTGTTATTCAAACAAATCGCCCCCTTCGTTTTTGAGGTAGCGGCCGATCGAAATCACACCGCCAATGCTGCCAAAGATCACGCCGGCGCCCACAAACGCCGCGCAGAAAATCCAGCGGTAGTCGCCAAACGGCAGGCGGCCCCAAGTCATCAACCCGCCGCCCAGATCAATATTGTTGTAGATATATTCAATCAGCGCGGTGGTGAGCACGCCCGACACCACGCCGATCACCGCGCCCTCCACGATAAACGGCACGCGGATAAACCAGTCGGTGGCGCCAACCGATTTCATGATGCTGATCTCTTTGCGGCGGTTGAACATGGTCACGCGCACGGTGTTGGTGATGATAAACAGCGACACCACCACCAGCAGAATAATGATCCACAGCAGCGCGCCGGTAACGGATTTTTTGAGCCGCACCAGCTGGCCGGAGGTGCTACTTTCGCCGCGCACGCTCTGCACGCCGTCGAGCTTGCCGAGCTCGGCCATGGTCTGGTCATATTTTTCCAAATCGAGCAGCGTCACGCGGTAGGTGTTGGGCAGCGGATTATCCTGCTCCAGTCGGTCCATCAGCGCGTCGGCGCCCGACACCGTTTGCATCATATCGCGGAGTGCTTCTTCGCGCGTGACCAGCTTGCTTTCCTTCACATTGGGCAGCGCGTTGATCGTTTCGCCAATCTTCACCGCCTCGAGCGCGGTCACGTCGTCGTTCAAATAGACCATCACCAGGTTGTTCTGCTCCACCTGCTCCATCACATGCTCCACATTCATCGAGATCAGCATGGAACCGCCGCTGAGCAGCATACACGACATCAGCACCGCCACCGACGCAAACGACATCATCCGGTTGCTCCACAGGTTGCGCACGCCCTCTTTGAGCAGATAGAAAAAGCTCATGATTTTTTTCAACGCAAACAGCGCTCCTTTCTGCAAAAAACGCGGGCGCGCGGTTACTGCGCCGCCGCCTCGGCCCGAGCCGGCACCGCGGCGCTGTCCGCCACCACGCAGCCGTTGTTAATCTCCACCACGCGGCGGTGAAAACGCCGCACCAGCGAATGCTCGTGCGTGACCATAATCACGGTGGTGCCGCGGCGGTTGATCTCGTTGAGCAGGTCCACAATTTCGTACGAAAGCGTGGGGTCAATGTTGCCGGTGGGCTCATCGGCAATGATCATCGTGGGGTTGTTCACCAGCGCGCGCGCCAGCCCCACGCGCTGCTGCTCGCCGCCCGAAAGCTCGTTGGGGTAGCAGCGCGCTTTGTCCTGAAGCCCCACCAGCGAAAGAATATAGGGCACGCGCTTGCGGATGGCGCGCGGTGACGCGCCCACCACATGCATGGCAAACGCCACGTTTTCAAACACCGTCATCTTGTCGATCAGGCGAAAGTCCTGAAACACGATGCCCATCGTGCGGCGCAGATAGGGAATGTCGCGGTGCCGCACGGTGGAGAGCTTGCGCCCGTTGATGATAATTTCGCCGCTGTTGGGCGATTCCTCGTGCATAATCAGCTTCAGAAAGGTGCTCTTTCCGGAGCCGGACGCGCCCACGATGAACACGAACTCGCCCTTGTTGATGGTCAGATTCACATTGCGCAAGGCTTCGGTGCCGTTATCGTATGTTTTCGATACATTTCGAAATTCCACCATGGCTCCCTCTTCCTTTCCATTTTTTACAAGTAGCCTGTAAAACCGCGGAACTCTCCCGCTCGCAAATGCGAAACGGGAGAGTCGTGGTTTGGGGATGTGTAATAAAAGCGGCTTAATATTTGACCGGATTGGAGGTCAGATATTTTTTGACCATCAGCGCCACCTTGAAAACGATCGCGTCTTCAAACTCGCGCAGGTCCAGACCGGTGAGCTTTTTGATTTTTTCGAGCCGATACACCAGCGTGTTGCGGTGCACGAACAGCTTGCGCGAGGTTTCGGACACATTGAGGTTGTTTTCGAAGAACCGCTGAATGGTGAACAGCGTTTCCTGATCGAGCGACTCAATGGAGCCCTTGGCAAACACCTCGTGCAGGAACATTTCGCACAGCGTGGTGGGCAGCTGATAAATCAGCCGCGCAATGCCCAGATTGTCGTAGCTCACAATGGTTTTTTCGGTGTCGAACACCTTGCCCACTTCGAGCGCGATCTGCGCTTCCTTGAACGAACGCGCCAGATCCTTAATGCCGGTCACGCTGGTGCCGATGCCCACCACCGAGTGGGTGTAGAACTCGCTGCCCAGCGTGTCCACGATCGAGCTGGCGAGCTTTTCGAGATCGCGGGTGGTAATGTCGGGCTTGATCTCCTTCACGATCACGATATCGGTTTCGTTGATATTAATGATAAAGTCCTTCGACTTGTCCGGGAACAGGTTCTGGATGATGTCGTAGGCCGAAATATCGGTTTTGGAGGTAATGCGCACCAGCAGGCAGGTGCGCAGCACATCGGAGTTAAAGTGCAGCTCGCGCGCCTTCAGATAGATGTCGCCGGGCAGAATGTTATCCAAGATCACGTTTTTGATGAAATTGCCGCGATCGTATTTTTCATCGTAATACTGCTTAATGCTCGCCATCGAGATCGCCAGCAGCGAGCAGTATTTGCGTGCAAGGCTGTCGGTGCCTTCCACAAACACGGCGTAGTCCATGCGCGGCTTGTTGCCGAATGCACGGTAGGTGTAGCCGTTGGAAACAAACGGCTCCGCGCTGCTCATCATCTCGGGGGTAACATGCTCGTTTACCTCGCCAATTTTACCCAGCTCACTGCACGCCACGGTCACGGCCGTTTCATCGATCACGCCGATCGTGCGGTCCACCGCGTCTTTCATCTGATGCACAACGCCCTGAAACAATCTGTTTGACATAAATATTCCTCTCTTTTCGTTCGCTCCGATTGCGGCCGCTGAAAAGATCCCGGCGGCAGGCCCGTCTGCTTTTTTCCGAAAACAACCGCAAAAAGCGATTTATTTTCCTTATTCCATTTTACATAAATGACTTCTTATTTGCAACTCTTTTATGCAGAAAAATCAGATTTTCCAGAAATATTTTCATTTTGTTCACAGTTCGTTTACAACTGCATCCAAAAATCGCTTCTTATTTTTGTTAAATTGTTCTAAGTCCATCGTCAAAATGCTATCCGTCCGTTTTGGGCGCCTTTCCGTTATTTTCCGAGCCTGCGTGCTGCGCGCGGTATTGGGCGGGCGCGCAGCCGTATTGCGCGCGAAACCGACGGTTAAAATAGCTCACATTGGGGAATCCGCAGTCGAGCGCAATGCCGGTGATCGGGTCGGCCGTGCGCCGCAGCAGTTCCGCCGCATGCTCGAGCCGCGCGTGGTTCAAAAATTCGTGAAACGGCACGCCTACCTGTTGCCGGAACAGCCGCCCCAGGTATTTTTCGTCCATGTGGCACATCCGCGCCAGCCGATGAAGCGTGAGCGGCTGCATATAGCAGCGGTCGGCGTATTGCCGCAGCAAACGCACCGCCGGATGCGGCGCGGGCACGCGGCCGGGAGCCGGTTTGGGGCGGTCTGCGCCGCGCAGCGCGATCCACTCGGCCAGCCACCGCACCGCGCAGCGCAGTTGCGGCGCGCGCGCCCCCAATTCCGGCATTGCCGCCCGCAGCGTTTCCAGCCGATCGGCGCAAACGCCGGTGCGCGCGCAGGCCCAGGCACGCCGCCGGGCGCCGTCGGCCGCGCCGCGCAGATTGCCTGCATACACAACGCCCACCACACGCTCGTCCACGCAAACGGGGTGCGCAAACTCATACACGCCCCACGCGCACAGGCCCTCAAACGGTTCGCCGGCCCGCGCGCGGCGATTGGCGCGCTCCTTGCAGCGCAGGCATCGGTCCAGCCCGCGCGCGGTGGTTTTGGCGGCGGCGCAAAACGGCGACGCATGCACCTGGCTCTCGAACCGCAGCGGCACCTCCGGCGGCGCCCACATGCACACGCTGAAATGTGCGCCAGTGGCCGCGCTCAAAAAATCCACGGCCTCCTGCACCGATAAAAGCTCCATTTTGCCCGCTCCCTTTTCGTTTTCGTCCGGTCTGCATCGCGACGTCTCCCCCGCCGTTTCTTTTTTTATTATCGCACATTTCACTCGTTTGTGCAAGAATATCTTTCGTTTCTGCAAGCCGACGGCAAAAAAACTTGCTATACTGAATGCAAAGCGATCCGAATATTATATTCCAGCGAAAGGATGCGGAGAAACATGGAAATTCAAAAGCATGATCTGGTCGTGGTGGGCGGCGGGCTCACCGGCACGGCGGCGGCCATTGCGGCGGCGCGGCGCGGGCTGCGCGTGCTGCTGGCGGAGCAGAGCGGCTCGCTGGGCGGAATGCCCTGCACCGGTCTGATTAACCCGTTTATGCCCTACGGAACCAAAATGAAAACCCCGGCGCACCCGGAAGGGGAATGGCAGCCGCTCTGCCGCGGCATTTTTGGCGAAATTTTGGAACGGCTGCGCGCGATCGGGCCCGAGGCCATTCAGCACAGCACCTTTAATGAGGAATTCATCAAGCTCGTGCTCGACGAGATGACCGAAGAAGCGGGCGTGGACGTGCTGTTTCATGTGACGCTTTGCGGCGCAGAGGTCACAAACGGCGTGCTGCGCGCGGTGTCGGTGGCCTCCAAGGCGGGCGTGCTGCGGCTGGCGGCCGATTACTTTATTGATTGCACCGGCGACGCCGACCTTGCCGTGATGTGCGGCTGCCCGTATCACCTGGGGCGGCCGGGCGACTCGCTCTGCCAGCCGATGACGCTCTGCTTCCGGCTCGGCAACATTGACACCGACGCATTTTGGGCGCATATGCCCGAAATTCAGCAGGTGTATCGGCAGTGGAAAGCCGAAGGCAAAATGGATAACCCGCGCGAAGACGTGCTTTGCTTCCGCACGCTCCTGCACGGCGTGGTGCACTTTAACACCACGCGCATCGTCAAGCTGAACCCGGTGAATCCGGTGGAGGTGTCGCGCGCGGAGCGCATCGCGCGCCGCCAGATGCTCGATATGCTGCACATGCTGCGCGAAAACTTTGACTTTTGCAAAAACGCCCAGCTGCTCATGTCCGCTTCCACCATCGGCGCCCGCGAAAGCCGCATGATCGACGGCGAGCATCTGCTCACGGTGGAAGAGCTCAAGGCCTGCACCAAGTTCCCGGACGCCATTGCCGCGGGCAACTACGACATTGACATTCACAACCCCGAGGGCAGCGGCACCAGCCACTATTTCTTCCCCGAGGGCACCTGGTACACCATTCCCTACCGCAGCCTGCTCCCCAAAGGCACGGCGCGGCTGCTCGTGGCCGGTCGGTGCATTTCGTCCACCCACGAAGCGCAGGCCTCCTACCGCGTGGTGCCCATTGTGACCTGCCTGGGCGAAGCGGCGGGCGCGGCGGCGGCCGTGGCGCACCGCGCGGGCGCGGAGCTGCGCGACGTGAACATCGCCGATTTGCAGCGCACGCTCACCGACGCCGGTGCATTCATCGGCTAAGCGCATTTTTTCTAGAATCCATCTTTGCAGCGCCCTTTTCGCGTCCGGCGGAAGAGGCGCTATTTTTGCACCGCCGCGCATGCAGGGCCAAGCACATAAAAATCACCGTCCATATCATATAAAATTACCGGGTTGTTTTCTGTTCGGGAATCTGGTAGAATAGAAGCGGAAGATTCACACAACGAAAGGATGGTCGATTTTTTCTATGTTGTACCCGCAAAGCCACACGCCGCAGCTCAGCCCGGAGCTGTTTGCGCACCCCACCAGTGAATATCGCGCCGCGCCGTTTTGGGCGTGGAACGGGGCGCTCGAGGAAGACGAGCTGCTGCGCCAAGTGTCGTTTTTTAAAAAAATGGGACTCGGCGGATTCCATATGCACGTTCGTTCGGGGCTTTCCACGCCCTATTTGAGCGACGATTTTATGCATTTGATCCGCAGCTGCACCGAGCAGGCCAAAAAAGAGCAAATGCTCGCCTGGCTCTATGACGAAGACCGCTGGGCGTCCGGCGCGGCGGGCGGTTTGGTCACCAAGGACCCCGCGTTCCGCCAGCGCTACATTGTGGCCACCCAAACGCCACGCGAGGAAAACGACCGCGACCGGCTGCTGTGGGTATACGAGGTGCAGCTCGACGCCAACGACTGCCTTGCGAGCGCAGAACGCATCGGCGCGGACGACCCGGCCAAGGGCATGAAGTGGTATGTGTATCGCGAGATCACCAAGCCGACGCCTTGGTTCAATAATCAGGGCTATGTGGACACGCTGAACAAAAAAGCGATCGACCGCTTTATCGAGATCACCCACGAGCGCTATCTGCAAACGGTGGGCGATGAATTCGGCAAAACGGTGCCCGCCATTTTCACCGACGAGCCGCAGTTTGCCACCAAGCAGACGCTGAGCTTTGCGCGCCCGAACGATGCGGCCGACGAGGTGCACCTGCCCTGGACCGACGATCTGCCCGAAACGTTTTTTGCCGCCTACGGCGAAGACCTCGGCGCACATCTGCCGGAGCTGCTGTGGGAGCTGCCGGACGGCAAGGTGTCCACCGTGCGGTATCATTATCACGATTTTCTCACCGAGCGGTTCACCGAAGCGTTCGGCGACAACGTGGGCAAATGGTGCAGCGACCACGGCATCGCGCTCACCGGCCACATGATGGAGGAACAAACGCTCCTTTCGCAAACTCACGCCATCGGCGAGGCCATGCGCGCCTACCGCGGCTTTGAGCTGCCGGGCATTGATATGCTCTGCTCCCACAAGGAATACACCACCGCCAAGCAGGCGCAATCGGCCGTGCACCAGTTTGGCCGCGAGGGCATGACCTCGGAGCTGTACGGCGTGACCGGCTGGGGCTTCGACTTTCGCGGCCACAAGGTGAACGGCGACTGGCAGGCGGCGCTGGGCGTGACCGTGCGCGTGCCGCACCTGTCGTGGTACACAATGAAAGGTGAAGCCAAACGCGACTATCCGGCGTCCATTCACTATCAGTCGAGCTGGGCGGAAGAATATCAGCTGGTGGAGGACCATTTTGCACGCGTGAACACCGCGCTCACCCGCGGCAAGCCCAGCGTGCGCGTGGCGGTGGTGCACCCGATCGAAAGCTATTGGCTGCATTGGGGCCCCTCGATTCAAACCGCATCGGTGCGCGAACAGCTGGATAATAACTTCCAGAACATTACGAAGTGGCTGCTGCTCGGGCTGATCGATTTCGACTTTGTGTGCGAATCGCTACTGCCACAGCTTTGCCCGCAGGGCGGCAATCCGCTCCGCGTGGGCGAAATGGCCTATGACGTGGTCATCGTGCCGGAGTGCGAAACCCTGCGCAGTTCCACGCTCGAGCGGCTGGAGCAGTATCGCGCGGCCGGCGGACGGCTGATTTTCCTGGGCAACCCGCCCTCGCTCGAAAACGCGCTGCCCTCGGCGCGCGGCAAGGCGCTGTTTGAGCGCAGCGAGCAGCTGCCGTTTGCGCGTGCCGCCGTGCTCGATGCGCTCGAATCGGTGCGTGTGCTCGACATTCGCACCGACGACGGCCGCCGCACCGACGACCTGCTGCATCAGTTCCGCGACGACAACGGCGCCCAGTGGCTGTTTATTGCGCGCGGCACCGAAAGCACCAACCCGAACCCCTCCGACTGCCGCCGGCTGCATATCACCATCCGCGGCGAATACCGGCCCACGCTCTACAACACGCAGACCGGCGAGATCGGCCCGATTGATTATGTGTCCGAAAACGGCAAAACCACGCTCACCCGCACGA
>CAKUME010000007.1 GCA_934667575.1 uncultured Eubacteriales bacterium
CGCGGTCAAGCACCTCGGCGCAGCGCAGCGTAATTTCGTCGCCGCGATGCGCCGCAACGGTGAATTCCACCACGCCGGTAATTTCCTGGCCAAAGTCGAGCACCGTTTCGCCCGCCGGCGTGCGGAGCACGCGCACCGGCTTGAGCCGCTCCTGCATATGCACTTCTTCGCCCTGCTGCGCGATCAGCTGCGTTTTGGGGTAGTCCACCTCCACGGCGGGCACGGGCGCGCGGTCGCAAAATGCCGCATCGACCGTTTCGCCCTGATAAATATCCGCATCCCGGATGGGGCTTTCGGCACTCTGCCAATTACGGTCGGTATAAATATCTTCGCTTGTACCGTCCGTATAATCCAAATGCAGCGCGGCAATGAGCATGATGCCCACGTCCTTTGGCCTGCGCGCGCGGCTGATGTCGCCGCAGAACCAGCCCGAGCCCACGGTGACCGCGAGCTCGTTGTCGCGCGCGAGCAGCGCCGTGATATCATACTGCTGCACCTGATGGCGTACCGCATAGCTCGTCCAGCCCGGCGCAAGAAAGAATTCCCCCACGCGCGCGCCGTTGAGCCGCGCCTCATACACGCCCGCCGCCGTGACGGTGAGCATGGCCGATGCCACCGGCTTTTCTGCCCGGAATGCGCGTGAAAACACCGCCACCGCCGCCGGCTTGCCGCAGGCGATCCATTTGCTTTGTTCCAACATGAAAAACCCCTCCCGAATCTTTTTTTGTGCGCCAATCTGCGCTTATTATAGCACACCGGGCGGCAAGAAATCAACCGGCGATTTTTTGCAGTTTTATCCGGTGATTTTGCGGTGGGGTGCCTGCCGGCAAATTTTGCGTTGGATTTTTTTGGCCGAATGTATTGACAAAGCGAAAAAAACAGGTATGATGAAGAAAAGAAATTTAAAAAATGGAGGAAAATCCTCAATGGAAAAGAGAAGTTTTGCGCACACCGAAACCGACACCCTGCAATATATCGTGACCACGCCCACCGGTTTTGCGCCGGAGGAGCGCCTGCCGCTGATCGTGTTTCTGCACGGCGCGGGCGAGCGCGGCAGCGATCTGGACGTGATCCGTGTGCACGGCATTCCCAAGCTGTTCACCGCCGACCCCGACTACCACGGGCTGCGGGTGATCACGCTGTCGCCCCAGTGCCCGGCGGACGATGTGTGGAACACGCATGTGCATGCGCTGCATGCGCTGATCGAGCAAACCATCGCGCAGTACCACGCCGACCCCGATCGTGTGACGATCACCGGCATGAGCATGGGCGGATTCGGTACCTGGGAGATGGCCTGCCGCTATCCGGAGCTGTTTGCGGCAGCGGCGCCGGTGTGCGGCGGCGGCATGGTGTGGCGCGCGGGCGCGCTCCGGCATATGCCCATTCGCGCGTTCCATGGCGATTGCGACAGCGTGGTGCTGCCGGAATATTCGCTCGAGATGGTGCGCGCGGTGAACGCGGCGGGCGGCCACGCGGAGCTCACGCTGTATCCGGGCGTGGGGCACAACAGCTGGGAAAACGTTTACGACCGCGGCAACGTCATTGAGTGGCTGGCGGCGCAGAAACGCAGCTGAGTGCCATAAATTGCGATTTTGCTGTCAGAAGTTAAGCAAATTTCAAAACCCACTCGACAATTGCACCGCCTTGTGTTACAATAGAATCAGTTCCAGAGAACAGGCTGGTTCGGCGCTGTGCCGGGCCGGAACGGAAAGGGATGTTTTGCAATGGATCAGAAGAAAAAACTGGTTGTCGTCGGTTACGGCGGCATGGGCGGCTGGCATGTGGATCACGCGCTCAAGAGCGATGTGGTGGAGCTGGCCGGCATCTATGATATCAAAGAGGAGCGCCGTGAGCTGGCGCGCAGCCGCGGCATTTATGCCTACAATTCGCTCGACGAGGTGCTTGCCGATCCGTCGGTGGAGCTGGTCACGGTTGCCATTCCGAACGACAGCCACCTCGAAACGGTGGTGCGCGCGCTCGACGGCGGAAAAAACGTGATCTGCGAAAAGCCGGTTGCACTGTCCTGCGCCGATCTGCAAACGATGTTTGACGCGGCCGACCGCAGCGGCAAGCGCTTCACGGTGCACCAGAACCGCCGTTGGGACGTGGACTTTTTGGCGATGAAGCATCTGCTGCAAACCGGCGAAATCGGCGATATGCTCCGCATTGAGTCGCGCATTCACGGCTCGCGCGGCATTCCGAGCGACTGGCGCGGCAAAAAAGAGCACGGCGGCGGCATGCTTTACGACTGGGGCGTGCATCTGATCGACCAGATCCTTCAGCTGCTGCCCGAGCCGATCACCTCGGTGTACTGCACGTTTGACCACATCACCAACAAAGAGGTGGACGACGGGTTCAAATTGGAGCTGACCTTTGAGTCCGGCAAAACCGCGCATGTGGAAGTGGGCACCTACAACTTTATTGCCATGCCGCGCTTCTATATGCAGTGCCAGCACGGCACGGCCATGATCACCGACTGGCGCGAGCAGTGCCATGTGGTGAAGTGCAACTACTGGAACGAAAAGGACGTGCTCCCGGTTGAAACGGCCGCCGGCCTGACCAAAACGATGGCGCCGCGCGATTCGGTGACGGTGTCGGAATATAATCTGGAGCGTCCGCACAGCGATGTGCATGACTTCTACCGCAACTATTGCCGCGCAATCGACGGCAAGGAGGAGCAGCTCGTTACCCATCCGCAGATGATGCGCGTGCTGCGTGTGATCGAAGCGTCGTTTAAGTCGGTGGAGCTGGGCCAGAAGATTCCGTTCAGCGAATAACACCGCCGTTTGCCCGATGGCAATCGAAACATAAAAAAACAACCGGCACGGTCCGAAGCGCTTCGGACCGTGCCGGTTGCTGCATTTGCCGGTTTATTCTTTTTCGGGCACGGCAATGGGGTAAACACCGGTGCGCACCAGCTCGGCGGTTTTGAGCACGGCAATTTGGGTTTTGGCATCGGGGATTTTGCCCGCCATCACCAGCTGCACCGCGTCGGCCAGCGGCACGCGCTCCACGCAGATGAATTCGTCGGGATCCAGGTGCATTTCGCCCACGGACGCCACTCGGCACAGGTACAGCCAGATCACCTCGGAGCAATAGCCCGGCGTGGGATAAATGCGCCCCAAGTAGCGGTAATCGCGGCCCACGGCGCCGGTTTCCTCGCGCAGCTCGCGCTGGCCGCCGCGCAGCGGCTCCTCGTTGCCCTCGCGCTTGCCTGCGGGAATTTCGAGCAGCGATTCGCCATAGGGATAGCGCAGCTGGCGCACCATGAGCAGCTCGCCCGCGGGAGTGAGCGCCGCCACGCCGATGCCGCCGTTGTGCTCCACCACCTCGCGCGGCGCGGTGCGGCCGTTTGGCAGCGCCACGGTGTCGCGCCGCAGGTTCAAAATGCGCCCGCGGTAGATCATTTCGCTTTGGATCGTTCGTTCTTCATTTTCATTCATCGCAAAAACAAGCCTCCGTTCTTTGCCGAAAAAGCCGTGCGCGCCGCCGTCTTTTCCGCGGCGCGGCATGCATATAATGGATTATCCGATTGACAAACACACGAAAGGGGCGAATTCCACCATGATCGACGAGGAACCCTATGTTCGACTGCCCGATGCGCGCATGCGGGCGGCTCTGCTTCGGCGCATGCAGCGGCAATATCCGTTTCTCACCGTGCAGGAGCTGGGCCGCAGTGTACTCGGGCGGCCGGTGTGGGCGCTTCAGCTGGGCGAATGCCGCGAGCGGGTACTGTTCGCCGGGGCGTTCCATGGCATGGAATGGCTCACCTGCTCGCTGCTGCTTTGCTTTGCCGAGGAGCTGTGCTTTGCGCTGGACGCAGGGGTAGACATGGCAGAGATCGATGTGCGGCGCGCGCTGCTCGGGCGCGGGTTGGTGATCGTGCCGTGCGTGAACCCCGACGGGGTCGAAATTTGCCTGCATGGCGCCGACGCCGCGTTGGGGCTGCGCGATTCGGTGCGGCAGCTCAGCGGCGGCGACACCGCGCATTGGCAAGCAAACGCCCGCGGTGTGGATTTGAACCACAACTACGACGCCGGATGGTACATTCTGCGCCAGCTGGAGATCACGGCGGGCATCACCGGCCCCGGCCCCACGCGATTTGGCGGCTATGGGCCCGAAAGCGAGCCCGAAACCCAGCTGATGACGGCGCTGTGCCGGTCCGCGGCGTTCCGCCATGTGCTCGCGTTCCATAGTCAGGGTGAGGAGCTCTACGGCGACTACGGCGCCACGTCGCCGCGCGGCGCGGCCATGAT
Organism: uncultured Eubacteriales bacterium; assembly: GCA_934667575.1. GTDB lineage: Bacteria > Bacillota > Clostridia > Oscillospirales > Acutalibacteraceae > RGIG4076. The sequence continues at coordinate 4,257 of CAKUME010000007.1, forward strand.
GCTGCGCATTTTGGCGCTCACCAGCGGTTATCGGCCGGTCACCGCCACCGGGCTGGCCGCCCACGGCGGCTTCAAGGATTGGTTCATCAGCGAATTTGGCCGCCCGGGCTTCACCGTGGAGATCGGGCGGGGCGAAAACCCGCTGCCGCTGCGCGACCTGCCCGAAATCTATGAACGCCTGCGCGAAATGATGACGCTTGCGGCGATCATGTAGGCGAGGAAAACCGGATTACGACTGCGTTTTGGCTTGCAGCCGCGTGATCTGTTCGCCGGTGTTGGCGGCCTGCATATTGTTGATAATCAGCGCGTCGGTAATGCCGTGCTCCGCGATGATCGACGCGGTGGACGGCGTTTCCTGCCGGATATCGAGCACGATGATTTCGTCGTAATAATCGATCATATAGGGCACAAACGCGTTGCCGTAGGATTCCTTGAACACGAGCAGCTTGCGCCCGGTTTGGTTGCCGGTCACAATGTCGGTATACGCCTGATCGCCTTCCATAAACATCAAATATCCACTGTTGGCGGCGTCCACCGCCTTGCCGGCATAGGTGACCCCGTCGGTGGTGTAGGTCATGGTGTAGCTGGCCCGGGGCAGGCGGCCGACGGTCACATCGGGGTGCTGCCGGAGGCACTCGGGCTTCGGGCTGCCGCAAAACGTGTAAAGCGAGCCGACGTAGCCGGAGGTAAACACCGTTTGATAGTCCGCAAGCGCGCGCGTTTGAATGCCCATGGCGCGGCCGTAGGCCACCGAGGCATAGTAGGCCCCGAGTGAATTCCAGTGGTGGTCGGTGCGATAAAACATATACTCGCCCGCATGCTGGGCCATTTCACCGAACGCGTCCACCGTTTTCACGCGGCTGCCCATCAGCGCATAGGTGCCGTCGATGAAATTTTTCTGGACATTATATTCACTGGCGTATTGGTCGGGGTGATTGAACGCCGAGCTCTTGGGAATGATTGCGCACGCCACGTTCAGCTTGGGATATTGCTCGGCAAATGCGGTCACGGTGTTGGCGTATGAAGCGTTGGGGCTGGCGCCGCCGATGATCTCGAGCGCATAGTCGCCGCACACCAGCACATACTGCGAATAATACGGATCGACCGTGTTGTTGTAGTGGCCGGAGGGGGTAGTTTCCTCAACAAGCGAGATGCCGCCCGAAGGTGTGGATGTGACCGTGGGCGCCGACGACACCGGCGCGGTTGAGCTGGGGGCGGACGATGCGGGCGCCGACGACACCGGTGCGGATGAAGCGGGTGCAGACGATGCCGGTGCTGCGGACGATGCCGCCTCCGACGACGGCGCCACCGAAGCAGACGCCGGCACACCGCACCCGGTGAGCGAGACGACCGCCAGCGCACCGGCGAGCAGCAGCGCAGTGGTTTGCGCAATGGTGTGACGATTCATAACAAAAGCTCCTCCGTTCTCAAAAATACAGATGAAACGTTGCGGCAATTGCGGCGGCATGCCGCACCGGGCAAAAACGCTCAGTGCGTGTGCGCCCAGATGAACTCCGCAATCGGCGTGCGGTCATAAAGCCCGGCGTGGGGGTGATGGCCTTGCAGGGGGCGCGGGATCACGGTGAGCAGCTCGGGACAGGCCGCATATTCCAGCTCGAGCAGCCGGCCGTTTTCCAGATAATTCACCGTTTGATCCTCGGTGCCGTAGAGCATCAGAATCGGAATGCGGTGCGCCTGAAGCACGGGCACTTTTTCGAGCGGGTGATTGCCGCCGTGCAGCAGCTGCGCGCGTGTCACCCCCGGATAGGCAGCCTCAAATTCGTTTTGCCACACCGCTTCGCAGTCGGCGCGGCCCAGCTTGCCCGGATAGCTGCAAAAATTCAGCACCGGCGCGTCAATGAACAGGCACGCCACGCATTCCGGATGAAATCCGGCAAAATTGACCGCATGCGCGCCGCCGCAGCTGTAGCCCACCGGCACACACTGCGGCCGCAGCCCGTATTTTTCGGCCAAAAACGAAACGAACGCCGCTTTGCGGTCGCAGTCCGACCGGGTTGCAAAGCGTGTTTCGTTTTTCAGATAGGCCACATGAAATCCGCGGGCGAGCAGATCCAGCTCGGCGTCCGGAAACGCGTTCCAATACTCCGTTTTCAGCAGCCAGTTGCGCCCCGGCTCCGCCGTTTTGGGGAACACGAGAATCGCATCCTTGCCGTCAAATTCAAATTCGATTTTTTTGTAGCCGTGCCACAATACTTCGTTCATTTGGCATTCGCTCCCTTTTCTTTCTATTATAATACAACGCTTCAAAAAAGACAAGCCGTTGGGCTCATAAAAACACGGTGGGGCCGCCGGCAAAGCCGACAAACGCCATGGCCAAAATGCCGATGTAGATCAGCAGCGCGGGCAGACCGGTGAAGGCGTGCGGCATGGCCGCATTGCCGATGTATTCCGTCGCATTCTGCACGATCAGTGCCGCGAGCAAAAAGCCGAATCCGGTGCCGATCGCATACCCCACTGCCTGGGTATAGGGCATTTGAAGCATTTGCTCCGAAATGCCTGCCATCATCACCACGCTGTTGAACACACCCGACGGCAGCGCCTCGGCGAGCGAAACGAACACGGGGGTGGACATGCGCCGAACCGCCGCAAGCACCAGCAGATACACGACCGCGAGCAGAACCACCAGCGTGAGCACGCGCACCGACTGCAAAAACGGCACGCGCGCCGACAAAATGCGGATGAGGTGCATTTCGGACACCGCGATCCACGAAAAAAACATGACTGCGCCCGACGCAATGAAAATGCGGGGCAGCGACCGCGGAATGCGCAGCGCGCGCTCCGCGCCCACGCCGCAGGTAAAAATCAGGTTCTGCGCGAACACGCCCAACAGCGCGTAGGTTAAAATTTGCATGGCCGTGTTCAACGCGGCTTCCTCCCTTCCTTTTGAATATGGCGCAGCCGGATCGCGCGCCATAGCGCACACACAAAGCCGAGCACAATAAAGCCGAAAAACGGCACCTGCGCCATATGCAGCGCCGGGCTGGTGTGAATGAGCGTGACGCCGCCGAGCGTGCCGGATTGAAACAGCTCGCGCACGCCGCCCACCAAGCACGCCGCCACGGCAAACCCGGCCGCGCAGGTGGCGGAATCGATCAGCGTCGTGCGCAGCGACTGGCGCGGCGCATAGCGCACCGCGCGGCTGAGCATCATCGAGTTGAGCGCGATCAGCGGCAGATAATAGCGAAACAGCAACGTCATGGAACCGTAGCGCCATTGCAGCAGCAGCATGCCCAGCGTGTAGAACCCGGCGGCCGACACCGCCACCGCCGGGGTGCGCAGATAGCGCGGCAGCCGGCTGAAGCATGCGCTCGAAAGCAGGCATTCCGGAATCAGCACCAGCGCGAGCAGCTGCGACAAGATCCAGCCGTTTTCGAGCGTGGTGGCCGCCGCCACAATGGTGCAGATGCCCAGCGCCGTGGTGAGCACCGGATTGGCGTACAAAATGTTTCGCTGCGCCGCGTCGCGCAGCTCAGCGAGGAGCGAGCGGGACGGTGATTTCATTCGTGTGCGCCTCCTTTCCGGGGCGGGTCAGCCGCCAAACCAGCCGGTCGAGCGGGATCGCGGCCGGGCAGATCAGCAGCACGGCAAAGCATCCGCCCTGCTCATACACGCCCCAGCGGCGGAACAGCATGGCGGCCAGCCCGCCCAAAAATCCGTACAAACATTGCGAGAGCGGCAGCTTGGGCGCGTTGGCCGGATCGGTGGCCAAAAACGCCGCGCAAAACGCGAGGGAACCGGTCGAAAGCTCGATCATCACCGAGTCGGCGCGGCCGGTGGACACGCGCGGAAACAGCCCCGCCATGAGCCCCGCGGCCAGCATCCAGCAAATGGCGATGCGCGCGCTCACGGTGCGGCGGCAAAATAGATAAAGCGCCGTTGCCGCGGTTAAAAAGGTCATGGTGGTGCCGATCGGCCCGGCAATGGTGCCCGCCATCAGCTCGGGCTTGAGCAGCTCCGGCCGCGCGCCCGAAGCGAGCAGCGCCGTGGGCGACTGCGCGGCCGTTACCGTGGCTGCGCGAAAAATATTCCAATCCATCGGGCCGGAGAGCACGTCCGCATACGAGAAGATCACGTCCGGAAAACACAGCACCGCGAACGCAAAGCCCGCCGCCGCGGGTGGGAACGGCGTGCGCCCGGTGCCGCCAAACGGCATTTTGGCCACGGCAATGGCAAAAATCACGGCGGCGGCCGGCGCGTAAAACGCGATGTTGGCAGGCATCAGCATGGCAATCAGCACGCCGGTGACGATCGAATCCAAATCGCCCGCGGCGATCTCGCGGCGCAGGATCAGGCTGCACAGCACCTCGGTGAGCACTGCCGTGGCTGCGCACGCCAGCGTGAGCCAAAGCGGCCGTAGCCCAAACCGCACCACCTGCGGCACCAGCAGCAGCGCGCAGCACAGCAGCAGGTCCAGCTTCATGCTCTGCGCGCGGTCGCCGGCGTGCCAAAAGGGCGGTTTTGTTTGCGTGAATATCATAAAATCGCAGGCTCCTTTCCGCCCGCCAAAGCGGCGGTGCAATTCAAACGATTGTTTTTGATTGGTGTATTTTCGGCGGCGGCAAAAAACAAAGCCATCGGCCTGCCGCGCGCAGAAAAACGGATGACCGCACAACATGAAAAAATGCGGAGCAATATGCGCATGCTGCGCGGCATCGGGAAGAAAATCAGTCGCGGCGATCCTTCCACAGGCCGAGCGCCTGCGGCTTGGGCGGGTGCTGCAGGCGTTCCACCAGCGGAATGTTTGCCGGGCAAACGGCAGCGCATGCGCCGCAGCCAATGCAGCGGTCGGCACCGTAAAAATCCACTTTGTTCCATTCGCCACGCTCGGCGGAATGCAGCGCGGCATAGGGGAACACCCCCACCGGGCACGCCGCCGCGCATCGGCCGCAGGCCACGCACACCGTTTCGCGCGGCGGCAGCTCCGCCATGGCCAAAATGCAGCGGGTGTCCTGCGTGACCGGGATGCGCGCCGGGTCGGCCACCGCGCTGCCGCAAAGCGCCGAGCGCACGGCCACCAGCCGATAGCCCTGCTGATGCAGCGCGCACTGCGCCAGCACATCCGCAATGGGGGTGCCCAGCAGCACGCTGAAGTTGCGCGGATGGCGCACCGCCGTGCCCGACACGGTCACGATGCAGCGCTCGGGCGGGTGATGCAGCCGCACTGCGCGGTTCAGCCGCAAACAGGCCTGCGCGCCCACGCGGCCGAACATGCGCCCGGCAAACAGCGCGTGCTGCCGCAAATTCGGCCACAGCGGGTATTTGCCGTTCACGTTGAGCAGCCGGTCCCCCAGCTGCGCGCGCAGCCGCCGCGCGGCCGCGAACCCGGCATCGGCCGCGCGGGCGGTCACGATCACCGTTTCGGGCGCGCGAAGGTCGCTGCATGCCCGAGCCGCCAGCGCCAGCCCGTCGGTAATGTCGCCGCCGTTTTCCATCAGCGCGCACAGGCTGTCGGTGTTATAGGGGTCGTCGCACACGGCGTCGCACGCGAGCAGCTCAATGCCGGCCTCGCCAAAACGGCGCAGCTTGTCCGCAAGCGGCACGCCGTCCACTTCGTCCACAATGCCGGCCGCTTCGGCGGTGCGCAGAACGGATTCCCGGTTCGGCTGCTGGCGGCTGGGCCGCGTGAGCGTGTGGGGCACCGAAGTCGCGGCGTCGGTGTTAATGTAGAGGCACAGCCAGCTGCCGCGGCCGGGCAGCGGCAGCACCGCGCGCCCCGCCGCAACGCCGCCCGCCGGCAGGCTGACGGCGCAGCCGCGGTCGGCGCACACGGCCGCAGCCGAAAATGCGCTCAGCCGCCGTCCGTCGGGCGCAATCTGCCACAAGTCGGCGTCCGCTTCGGGGCACACCGGCACAATCAGCTGCTTGCTTGCGGGCAGCTCCGTGAGCGGCGCGTGCAGCGCCCGGCTGCGCTCATTTTCCAGCCGGATTCCGGCGCCCGAGATCCACTTCATTCCAACCGGCTCCTTTCGTTGCATGCATGGCAAAATCAAACGGCCTCATCCGCGCAGCTGCGTCATCATGGCCGCCGGGTCGGCCGCGCCGAACACCGCGCTGCCCGCGACCGCCAGCGCTGCGCCTGCCGCGCGCACCTGCGCCGCGGTGGTTGGATTCACGCCGCCGTCCACCGACAGGATCGGCCGCGCGGCCGAATGCGTTTCGTCCATGTGTGCGCGCAGCGTGCGCAGCTTGTCCAAGCAGGCGGGAATCAGCTTTTGATTGCCGAACCCCGGCTCCACCGTCATGATCAGCGCAAGATCCAGCTCATCCAGATAGGGGAACAGCGCTTCGGCGGGCGTGGCGGGCTTGATCGACAGCCCCGCGCGCGCACCGGCCGCGCGAATGCCCCGCAGCGTGCGGCGCACGGTGGCCTCGTCGGGCGCCGCTTCCAGATGGAACGTGACGTAGTCGGCGCCGGCCGCCACAAACTGCTCCGTGTATTTCCACGGTTCCACAATCATCAGGTGCACGTCGAACGGGCGCCGGGTGTAGGGCCGAATGGCGCGCACCACCGGCAGCCCGAGGGTGATATTCGGCACGAACACGCCGTCCATCACATCAATATGAATCATGTCGGCGCCCGCTTTGTCCATTCGGGCCACTTCGTCCCCGAGCCGTGCAAAGTCGGCCGAGAGAATCGACGGTGCAATCTGAAGCATCATACAAAATCGAACCTTCCTGTTGCCGCGCCGTGCGCGCGGATATTTATCTTATTGTAGCATAAAACCGCGGCAAACGCAACCCGTTTATCGTCCGCCGTGCGCGTTCAAAATGCCGCGCGCAGCCGGGGCCGCGGCCTGCGATCAATAGCCCGCAAAAAACAGCCGCACGGTGCCGCATAGCTCGCGCGCAAAAAACAGCGGCTCCAGCGGCGCATAGGTGCGGCAGGGCGCCGCAAACGGCTGTGCGCCGGCCGCACGCAGCCAGTGAAATGCGCGCAGCTCATGCCACCAGTCGGTGGCCACTGCGGCCGCGGCGCCGTTCCAGCCGTTTTCGCGCAGCAGCGCCGCCGAAAACGCGATGTTTTCTTCCGTGTTGCGCGACTGCGCCTCGGTGAGAATGCGCTCGGCCGCCACGCCGTGCGCGATCAGCCAATCGCGCATCACCTCGGCCTCGGCATGCGGTTCGCCGTCGCCCTGCCCGCCCGACACCACGGCCATGGCGTTGGGGTGTGCGGCCAAGTATTTTTCCGCCGCCCGCAGCCGCATGGTGAGCATCGGGCTGGGGCCGGCGGCGTACACCTGGCAGCCCAGCACGATCAGCGGCGGATCGTCGTCGGCCGCCGGTCGCTGCGCGCAGCACCAAAGCATGGCGCCCGTCACTGCGGTGCAGTAAAGCAAAGCGGCTGCGAGCAGCCCGGCTGCCGTGCGCAGCAGAACCCGCCCCGGCGTGTGCGCCCAAAGCCGTGCGCAAAGCGCGCGCGCCGCGCGGGGAAACAGCGCGATCAGCAGCCCCGGCACCGCCACCGCCCAAATGGCCAGCGAGCCGTAGTTCAAAATGCCCATGGTGCACAGCGGCAGCAACGCGGCCAGGATCAGCCCCGCCGATGCGGCGCCGAGCAGCGCACGGCCGAAGGCGCGCGCGCGGTGCGGGCGAATGCATGTGTGGGAACGGTTCGTCACAAAAATCCCTCCTGAGCCAAGCAAGGGGGCGTTATGCGCCCCGGGTGCCCACCAGCCGAATCCAACTCAGCTCCGGGCGGTTCAAAATGCGCGGCGCTTTGGAATACACCAGCCCGCGCGACACGATCAGCTGGGCAGGCGATCGCCCGCCGCCGCACGGCAGGGTGTAGCGCCCCGCCGAGTAGCGCGGAAAAAACCGCCGCGCGGGCGACAGCACCCCGCCCACCAGCGGCAGCCGAATTTGGCCGCCGTGAATGTGGCCGCTGAGCGTGAGCGGCGCGCCCCATTCCGCATAAGCCGCGAACGGCGCAGGGTCGTGCGCCAGCAAGATGCCGTCGTCACCGCAGGGGCCGAGCGTCTGCCGCAGATCGTTTGCCGAAACGCGCTGCGTGAGCCGTGCGCGGGTGGCCCCGTTGCGGTCGGAATAAAAGATAAACCGCTGCAGGTAGCCGTAGAAGCGCAGCGGCCCGGCCGGGGTATCCAGCACGGCGGACGCATTGTCGAGCAGCGTGATGCCGCGCGCTTGGCAGCCCGCACGAAATGCTTGAATGCCGCAATGCAGTTCCACGCGCTTTTCGTGGTTGCCCAAGCTCGCAACCACCGGCACCTGCGGCGCACGGTCCAGCAGCGAGAAAAACAGCGCGCCGTCCGCGTCGTGGCGGCAGTCGATCAGGTCGCCGGTGCAGCAAATCAGCTCGGGCGGGTGCGCCCGCAGCGCGGCGGCCGCTTGGTCGACGCAGCTGCCGTAGCGCGCGGAGTGCACGTCGCTCAGGTGCGCAAGCGTGAGCGACACGCCCCGCGGCAGCAGCGGGCATTCGATTTCATAAAACGTGCATTCCAGCGTATAGTGATAGATCATCGCGCGCTCCCTTTGTCAAAAGAATAAAGCAACAGCCGTGCGCCGCGCCAAACGGAGAACCGCTTTTTCGCGCGCAGGACGGTTATTTTTTATTATACGCCTTTCCCGCGCGTTTTGCACCCCTTTTTTGAGGGAGAAGCGGAAAAAACAAAAGAAAATTTCGAAATCTATTGATTCCGGCTCAAAAATGTGCTATAATAACTGCACAAATCAAAATGCGCCCGTGGTCCATCGGATAAGATTCCAGATTCCGATTCTGGCGAGGTAGGTTCGACTCCTATCGGGCGTACCACGAAAAAGGACTTTGCTCGCGCAGAGTTCTTTTGTTTTTTTGCAAGAAAGGGAAAACGCCATGACACAAGGATGCTACGAAACCCATATGGTGGTCACGCCGGATCTGTGCGACGCGGCGGCGCGGCTGTCGCCGCTGGCGGCGTTCACCGTTTTTCAGGGGCTGGCGGCGTGCCATGCGGAGCAGATCGGCGTGGGCGGCGCGGCCATGGCGCAGCGCGGCGAGTTTTGGCTCACGGTGCATTGCCGGGTCGATTTTGCGCGCTCTGCGCGGCTGATGGACACGCTCACTGCCGTGACCTGGCCCGAACCCTGCGATCCCAAGTCGGCACGGTGCTTTCGCAGCTATGAGCTGCTGCGCGGCGGCGAGCGGGTGGCGGTGGGGCGCACGCAGTGGGCGATTTTGGGCCCGGCGCACAAGCTGCTGCGCTTTGGCGAATCGGGCTTTCCGGCCGATTTTCCGTTTCCGGCGCGGGCGGGCATTGCCGAAGCGCCCACGCGCTTTGACGACGATTTTGCCGATGAGCACCGGGTGCGCAGCTGCGCGGTGCGCGCCACCGACATCGACTTTGGGCAGCACATGAACAACGTGGCCTATGTGCGCACGCTGCTCGACTGCTTTTCGGCGGCCGAGCTGGCCTCGGGCGCCATTGCGTCGGTGGAGGTGCACTACTGCGCGCCTTGCCTGGAGGGCGAAATGCTCACGGTGTACAAAAAAAAGACCGAGGCGGGCGAGTGCCGCTTGGCCATCAAAAAAGCGGACGGCAAGGCGGCGGTGCTGGCCGCCGTGCGATTCCGCGAATGATCCGAAATGGGGGGAGCCTTATGCTGTCGATCATCGTGCCCTGCTACAACGAGGAAGCGGCGCTGCCGCTGTTTTACCGCGAAGTCACGCGCGTGCTGTGCGAAATGGGCGAGGAGTATGAGCTGATTTTTGTGAACGACGGCTCCCGCGACGGCACGCTCGGCGTGCTGAAAACGCTGGCCGAATCGGACGAGCGGGTCACATATCTTTCGTTTTCGCGCAATTTTGGCAAGGAAAGCGCCATGTATGCGGGCTTTTGCAATGCGCGCGGTGACTATGTGGCGGTGATGGATGCCGACCTGCAGGACCCGCCTGCGCTGCTGCCGCAAATGCTTGCCGCGCTGCAGTCGGACGAATTTGACAGCGTGGCCACGCGCCGGGTGAGCCGCGCGGGCGAGCCGCCGGTGCGCAGCTGGTTTGCGCGCCGGTTCTACCGCATGATCAACCGCATTTCGGACGCCGACATTGTGGACGGTGCGCGCGATTATCGCCTGATGAAGCGCAGCATGGTGGAGGCCATTTTGGCCATGGATGAATACAATCGGTTTTCCAAGGGCATTTTTGGCTGGGTGGGCTTTCGCACCAAGTGGCTGGCCTATGAAAACGTGGCGCGCGTGGCGGGCGAAACCAAGTGGAGCTTTTGGAAGCTGTGCAAATACGCGGTGGACGGTATCATCAATTTTTCGCAGGCCCCGCTGAGCATTGCGTCGTGGTTCGGCATGTTTATGACGGCGCTGTCGTTTGTGATGCTGGTGATCATCGTGCTGCGCCGGCTGCTTTTCGGCGACCCGGTGGCCGGATGGGCATCGACCATTTGCGTGATCATCTTTATTGGCGGTCTGCAGCTGTTCTGC